>JAGQOI010000434.1 GCA_020427625.1 Phycisphaerales bacterium
CACGCGACGGCCGCGGCGACCATCGCCGCGCCGCCCGACGCCGGCGTCCGCACGATCATGGCGTCGACGCCCATCGCCTCGATGTTGAGCGCCGTATCGACGAGGGTCTCGCCCTTGCTCATGCTCGACCCGCCCCGCGTGAGATCCACCGTCGACGCCCCCAGGCGGTGCGCCGCGATCGTGAATCCCGTCCGCGTCCGCGTCGAGTCCTCGAAGAACAGGTTGGCGATGATGCGCCCGGCCAACGGCGCCGGGTCGAGCGCCGCCGCGCGATCCATCACCGCCGGCAGCATCGCCTCCGACGCGTCGAGGAGGCCCGTCAGCGTGTCCCGATCGAGCCCTTCGAGAGCCAGCAGGTGGTTCGCATCCGCAAGAGTCGGCATGGGCGGTATCCTAGCGACCGGGACGAACCCGCCAAGTCGACCCGATCCTCCGCCGCCGAGGCCGGCTCATCCGCCGCGCCGGAGTCCAGTCGTGGAACTCATCCGCCTGAGCTACCGCAGCGTCCGGAAGCCGACGACGAGCGATGACATCGTCATCAACGGGATCGTCATGCCGTCGATCCGTCGCAATGCCCGCGAGGACGTCACCGGATGCCTGTGGTGCGGTCCGACGCGGTTCTTCCAGACGCTCGAAGGGCCGCGCGAAGGCGTCGAGCGCATCTACGCGGACATCGAGCGCGATCCGCGCCACACCGACGTCGAACTGCTCGAGCTGCGCCCGATCGACATCCGTTCGTTCGAACGGTTCTCGATGAAACTCATCCGCGCCCGCGAGTCGGACGAGATCGGGCGGCTCGTCGACGCGACCCGTCCGCCGGGCGCCGCCGACGCGGCTCCGGAGCCGCGCCGCCGCACCGCGATGCAGGCGATCATCGACATCCTCATCGGCGCGCCCGCGGAACGGATGCCCTGATCGGCCGCGCCCGCCCGTCCGGGCTCGTCCGTCAGACCGGCTTGCGCCAGTCGTAGTCGCTGCTCTTGTGCAGCGCGCCGGACGCCTGCTTGATGCAGCGGCGGCACACGACGACTTCGGGGTCGAGCGGGCTCGGCCACCCGGGTTCATCGGCGCGTCCGAGTTCGGCGCGATCGGCGCTCGCCTCGAGGCACAGCGGGCATTGCCACTCGGCCGGCGCGTCGTTCACCTTGTCGAGCATCACGGATCGGAACGCGAGCGACAGACAGTTGCCGCAGATGCAGGACCCGTGATGGCCCTCGACCATCGGCACGTCCTCCCGCCACTCGCGATGACAGAAGTCGCAGAGGACATCGGACATCTGCACGTTCTGTTCGTCGGTGCCGGGCTTGCGCATCAGGTGGTCTCCCGTCGCACGATGGTCATGCCGTGAAACGGCCGCCCCTCGCGCCGGTACTTCCGTTCGAAGTTCGTGCCGACGATCTCACCCGTGCCGGCGGACGCGGGCGCCTCGAACGGGCGTCGTTCGAAGAGGTCGGCATGACGCGCGACGTGCGCTTCGGTCCACGCCCACAGATCGTCGTGATCCGTCACGATCCGCACCTCGCCGCCCGGCACGAGCACGCGATGGAACTCCGCGAGCGTCCGGTCCTGCACCACGCGACGCTTGTGATGACGCGTCTTCGGCCACGGATCCGAAAAGTACAGGTGCACCACCCGACAGACGCCCGAGGCCAGCCGGTAGCGGATGAACTCCGTCGCATCGCCGTGCAGGACCTTCACGTTCGTCAGCGCCCGCCGCCGCAGGCGATCCGCGGCATAGCGCCAGAACTCGCCCGCCCACTCGATGCCCAGGAAGTTCACGTCCGGCTGCAACTCGCCCTGCTGCACCAGAAACGTCCCCTTGCCCGAACCGATCTCCAACTCGAACGGGCGCGCGGGATCCGCGTACCACGAGCGGGGATCGATGCGCGGCACGCCCTCCTCGAACGGCGGCAGATCCGCCCCGCGAAGACCCGATCCCGTCGGGTCGAGCGTCCGACCGCGTGAGAGTCCGAACGACATCAGCCCGGCCTCCGCGAACGATCCGAGATCGGACCCGTCATGATCGCCTCCACCGTCGGTGCCGCGCCGAACCCGGAGGCCGGTCCGGACCCCGGGTAGTGCGTGTCCACGACCCGCTGCCAGTCGTCGACCGAGGCGCAGCGGATGAAGTCGGCCTTGACGACGTCCGACGCGGGATGGTGCGAGGAGAACTTGATGCCGAACTTCCGCATCATCCTCGATGCCGCGCCTTCGCCGTGCAGACGCACCGCGTAGGCGAAGTGCATGAGCAGGGCCTCGCGCTGTTCGTCGACGGTCGGCGCGGCGGGCGTCTGCCCGACCATGAGTTGGCGCGCCTGCCGGAAGATCCACGGGTTCCCGATGCAGCCGCGGGCGACCGACACGGCGTGCACGCCGGTGAGTTCGAGCATGGCGAAGATGTCGTCGACGGTCCAGACGTCGCCCGAGCCGAAGATGAGTCGATCCGGCCGGCGGGCGACGAGGTCGGTGAGGAACGGCCACCGCCCGGGCCCGAGGTATTTCTGCTCGACGGTGCGACAATGCACGGTGACCCAGGCGTAGCCGAGTTCGTACGCCGCGTCGAAGATGCGCTCGAAGCGTCGCGCCGACTCCGGCGTGTCGTCCGAGCCCCGTCGCATCTTGACGGTCGTGGGGAGCGACGGCGGCACGGCGTCGCGGACGGCCCGCAGGACGGCGATGGCGTCGTCGGGATGGGCGAGGAAGTGTCCGCCGCGATTCCGCTTGCGGATCTTCTTCACCGGACATGCGAGGTTGACGTCGATCGAGTCGTAGTTCATCCCGACGAGCAGGGCCGCGCCGCGGGCCATTTCGTCCGGATACGTGCCCATGATCTGACCGGCGATGGGATGGTCGTCGAGTCCCGCGGCCCGGTTGGACTCCGGGTCGCCGGTCCCGCACTCGGCCGCGAGGAGATCCGGATCCTCGCGCGTGCGCCCCTTGCCGCCGTTGATGAGCGTGAGGTCGAGCAGCGCCTCGGTCACGCAGTACGGGCAGCCGTGTCGTCGGGCGACGAGGCGCATCGCGGCGTCGGAGTAGCCGGCCAGTCCGGCCTGGAAGAACGGCGCGTCGAAGCCGGGCACGAGCGCGGGGATCCGGGGATCCACGGTCGTCCGGCGCGCGATCGCCGCGACCGGTTCGGCGGTCGTCTTCACGGGCACGTCGCTGGGGCGCATGGACACGGACACGGGCGACATCTTAGGCGACCGGCGCGGGACCGACCGCCGGCGTCGAAGGTTCATGCCCCGGCGCCGGGACGACGCGGACGTTTGGCACCGGCCGCGCCGGAGGGTACCTTGTCCGACATGATGGGACGACGGCTCGGACTGATTGCAGGGCTCGCGGGCTTCATCGCGCTCGCCGGCTGCGCCCGCGCCATGACGGACCCGTCCCGCGCGACCCGGCCCTACCCGGTCGCGCTGCACGTGCCGTCGTCGGTCGACATCCAGGTCTTCCGTCGCGGCACGTCGATCACGGTCGTGAACGCGACGCCGGTGACGTACCGGAACGCCTCGATGTGGATCAACCAGCGGTTCGTGCGCCCGATCGCCCGGCTCGACGCCGGCGCGCGTCGGACGTACTCGCTGTGGGACTTCCGGGACG
>JAGQOI010000435.1 GCA_020427625.1 Phycisphaerales bacterium
ACTCGACGGCCGCCTCCTCGCACCCCGAGGCCGCGAGAACGCCCATGATCACCACTGCGGACGCGATCGAAAGCCCAGTCGAAAACCCAGTCGAAAACCCAGTACGCATGTCAGATCCTCGTGTTCCGGAATCGGGCGGCGGAAGAAATGCGGTCGGCCGCCCACGTCAGGATCATAGGCGACCGGCCCCCGCGACGTCGGGCCGGGTCGACGGCGAGACTCCGGTGGCCGGGCCCGGGCGGGTCGTCCTCCGGTAGAATGCGTCGCTCTCCCCCCACCGTCCGGACACCCACCCATGACATCGATACCCGCCACGAACACGGCCGCGGAGTTCGGCAGTCGCCGGAACACGGCCATTCTCATCACCGGCGCCGGCGGCGAGGTCGGTCACGGCCTGATCTCCGCCCTGCATGACGGCGGTTCGCGCGATGTCGTCGCGATGGACATCCGCGAGCTGCCCGACTCGCTCCGCGCTCAGTGTCGCGAGACGATGGTGGGCGACATCTGCGACGACGCGCTGCTGTCGCGTCTGCTGTCGATGTACGAGATCAGCGAGATCCATCACCTCGCCGCGCTGCTCAGCACGCGCTCGGAGTTCGCGCCGGAGACGGCGCACAAGGTGAACGTCGGCGGGACGATCAACCTGCTCCGTCTCGCGGCCGAGCAGGCCCGCTCGCACGGTCGGCGGGTGAAGTTCATCTTCCCCAGCTCCATCGCCGCCTACGGCATGCCGGACCTCAGGACCAAGGCCGCCGCCGGACGCGTCCGCGAACACGAACACACACTGCCCACCACGATGTACGGATGCAACAAGCTGTACTGCGAGCAGCTCGGTCGCTACTACGCGCGGCACTACCGTCAACTCGCGCAGGACCGCATGGCCGACCTCATCGACTTCCGCTCCGTACGGTTCCCCGGTCTCATCAGCGCCGACACGATTCCGTCCGGCGGCACGAGCGACTTCGCGCCCGAGATGATCCACGCCGCGGCGGAAGGGCGCCCGTACGCCTGCTTCGTGCGCCCCGACACGACGATCCCGTTCATGACGATGCCGGAGGCGATCGACGCGACGCTGCAACTCGCCGCCGCCGAGGCGTCGACGCTCACGCAGTGCGTCTACAACATCAGCAGCTTCAGCCCGTCGGCCGGCGACATCGCCGATCTCGTGCGCGAGTTCTTCCCCGACGCGACGATCACGTTCGAGCCGGACGAGGCGCGACAGGCGATCGTCGACTCGTGGCCCGAAGACGTCGACTGCTCCGCCGCGATGAACGACTGGGGCTATCGACCGCAGCACGATCTGCGCAGCGCATTCCGCGACTACCTCGTGCCCCAGATCACCGCCCGGTATCCCGAGCGCGTCTGACGTCACTTCGGCTCGATGCCGCCCGGCGGCGTCCAGTGACGGACCATGAGGTCCACGTCCGCGCCGTCGAGCCGCCCGTCGCCGCTGAAGTCGCCACGCACGTCGGATCGTCCCGCGGCACCGGCGAGCCACAGGGCGAGGTCGCGCTCATCCACCACGCCGTTCCCGTCGAGATCGACCGGGATCACGCCGGTCCGTTCGAGCACGATCTCCAGGCGGTCGTCGTACGTCTCGAGGCGCGCCGACATGCCGCCCGGCGTCGTGCCGATCTCGATCGCGTCGAACGCGCCGAGGATCACCGGCGCGTACAGCAGCGGCACGCGCATCGTCGTGCCGACATCGAACGCCGGCGCGAACTCGACGATGAGCGTCCCGCCCAGCGTGACGGCGGCGCTCGCGACGACCGGCGCGAGCACGACGCCCTGATCATCGCTGCCGACATGCACGAGCAGTCTGGCGTCCGACGTCAGGACGAGGTCGTCGGCGACCCGCAGCGTCGCGTCGCGTCGGGCGGACATCTCGATGATGCCGCGGCAGGTGATCGGTCCGACGGCGCGTCCCAGCCCGCGCCACACGCCGTCGCATCCGATGTCGACGGCGCTGCCGGAGACGACGGTGTCGGGACCGAAGTCGATCGACGCCGCGCCGTCGATGCCGAGCGCGAGGCGTCCGTCGGCGACGACGAGCGAGCCCGGATCGCGGAGCATCACGTCGGCATCGCCCTCGTTCTCGCCGAGGCGGAGGTCTTCATGCACGACGAGCCAGGCGCCGTCGGTCACGCCGACGTCGGTGCGCCCGCGCCCCGTCCGCAGACCGCCGGCGATGCGCATCCGCGTCGACGGTCCGTCGAGTCGCAGCATCGTCGCGGCTGACGCATCGGCAGCAAGGTGAAGATCGCCGGCGACGCTGACGAGGGCGTCGGTGACTTCGACTTCGGCGATGCCGCCCGCACCGAGATGGAGCGGCCCGCCGACCGTCCATTCGGCGGCATCAAGGCTCATCTGGGCGTGCGCGCCCGGCGCGGCACCGAGCGTCACTTCGGCGCCGGTCGACCAGACCGCGCCGTTCCCGATCGCGATTCCGGCGACGCCGCTGAGCCCGGCCGCGACCGGACCTTCGGCATGCCAGAGACTTCCGGCGTCGTGCAGGAGGACGACGCCGGCGCCGCGTCCGGCGCCGATGACGGTCGGGCCGCGGGTGACCGCCGTCGCGCCGGCGCGGAGTTCCAGTTCGCCCTCACCGTCGAGACCGATGGTGAGTTCGCTCGACGCCACCATGGTCGTCTGCGCGCCCACGAGGTCGATCGATCCGGCGCCGCCCGACTCGATGCCGAGTCGCAGGGATTGCTCGATGGTGCCGAGCGCGCCGTCGCGGATCTCGAGCCGCGCCAGGCCGCGCTGTCCGAGGTCCGCGACGCCGCCGATCACGAGCGCCGTCTCCGGCCCGCTGAAGGAGAGCGTGGCGAGCGCGTCGACGCCGATCGCGGCGAGCAGATCCTCGATCGCAAGGACGCCGTCGTCGACGACGAGCGCCGCCTG
>JAGQOI010000436.1 GCA_020427625.1 Phycisphaerales bacterium
GCGCGACCTCGCCAAGCGCATCGCGACCATGCAGGCCGCCGGCGCCGGTGACGACGCGAACGCCCTCAAGGCGCAACTCCACGAGGTCGTCGCCGACTACATCGAACAGAGCCTGCGCGTCCGCACGCTCGAACTCCTCATGTTCGAGAAGAAGGTCCACACCGTCCGTGAGGACCTCCAGCGCGACGCGAAGAACGCCGACCGGCTCGTGCGCGAACTCTACGAACGACTGCTCGCCGCCGGCCCGAACACGGGCGCCGAGACGACGCCCGCCCGCTGAACCCGCCGCCCGCCGATCCGGCATCCCATGACGGGCCGCCGACGCGCCGCGGGCGATCGTCGGATGGGTGGGTATCATCGACGCTCATGGCCGAGTCGACCGCGCCGCCGCCTGCATCCGAGGTCACCGTCCCGCCGACCGCGCGGCCTGCGTTCGTGGTGCGCTGGTTCGGCGCCCTGGTGCTCGGCGTCCTCGTGCTCGCCTGCGTCGGCACGCTGCCCTGGACCGCCGGCCGCTCGTCCGAACCCGGCGCCCCGTCCGTCCGACGCTTCGAACGCACCGCCCTCGATCTCGCCCTGCTCCCGCCGTCGTGGGCGCCGCATCGCGAGGACGAAGCCCGTCGCGTCGCCCGCATGCACGGCGCGGCACCGACGTTCATCTTCGGGACGGACCGCTTCGGTCGTGACGTCTTCATCCGCTGTCTCGCCGGCGGGGGCGTGAGCCTGCTCATCGGCCTGGCCGCGGCGACCGTCGCGGTCGTCATCGGCACCGGCTGGGGCACGATCGCGGGCGCCCGGGGCGGGCGCGTCGATGCCGCGATGATGCGGACGGTCGACGTCCTGTACGGCCTGCCGACGATTCTCCTCGTCGTGCTGCTGGCCGTCGCGGTGAACGGCTGGCTCGATCGCGCGGGCGGCGACGTCGGCGTCGGGACGCGCCAACTCGTCAACCTCGGCGTGCTCGTCGTCGCGATCGGGGGCGTGAGCTGGCTGACGATGGCGCGGGTCATTCGCGGGCAGGTGCTGGCGCTGCGCGGGCGCCCGTTCATCGAGGCGAGCCGCGCGATCGGCGTGCCCTGGCGGCGTCAGTTCACGCACCATTACCTGCCGAATCTCGTGGGGCCGGTCATCGTGTACGCGACGCTGGCGGTGCCGTCGGCGATCCTCGCGGAGTCGTTCCTGAGTTTCCTGGGGATCGGCGTCCAGGCGCCGCTGCCGAGCTGGGGGACGCTCGTTTCGGACGGTCTCGGCGAGGTGAATCCCGTCCGGGTCCGCTGGTGGCTGCTGCTCTGGCCGAGCCTGCTCATCGCGACGACCCTGCTCTCGCTCAACTTCGTGGGCGAGGCGTTGCGCCGGCGCGTCGATCCCCGCCGCTCGCAGGCGTAATTTCGACGATCCAGTCGAGAATTTGAACGGGAAATCCGACCTCGCCCTTGCATTCATCGCGACATCGGCGATGATGTGTGCTCTTCCATAGCCCCCGGAACGGCTCGGCTGCGAGATTCGCTCTCGCGCCGGGCCGATTTTTCTTTTGGGGGGTGGGACGTCCACGCCACCCGGTCCTTCGGGCGTCGCGGCGCGGGCGGGGAATCGCGCCTCACAAGGCGCCGAGCGTGCTCGCGATGAGGGCCAGCTCGGATTCGACGTCGGCGGGATTCTCCACCGTCTCCGCCACCGTCTCGTGGAGGAAGGTCATCGCCCGCTTCTTCACGCTGTGCGCGGCCGTCGCCGCGGTTTGTGCGCTCTCGAAGCCGAACTCCGCCGCGAGATCCGCGTACGGGCGCGACACCGTCGAGTGCAGAATCGGACCGAGGAACTTCGCCTCGAACACCTGCCACTGACGCTCGCGACCGGACTGGCGATAATGCTGCTCGCACCGCTTCATCGCGCGGCTGATGATCGCCGCCGACCATTCTCGATCGAACGCCTGCTCCACTGTCGTCACATCGTCGTTTGCGAAGTGACTCTCGACGACGTGCATCGCGTCCCCTGACAGGGACACGCCCTGCGGCCGACGCTTCTCGCGCCGGTGCTGGTCGATGAGATAGTTCTTCAACGCCCGGAGAATCAGCGTCCGCAGTTTCGTCTGGCCCGGACGCGCACCGTCGAACAGGCGGCGCGTGAGCACGACGTCGGCGAAGAACGCCTGCGCCAGGTCCGCGGCCTCCTGGTGCTGGCGACCCGACCGCCGGTAATATGCATAGACCGGCGGCCAATACCGCTCCGCGAGAGCCGCGAGCGCATCGTGTCGGCCCGCCTCATCGCTCCGCTGGAGATCGGCCAGCAGCGTCCACGACGTCGTCTCGAATTGTGCGTGTGTGAGGCGATGCATCCCCATCCTCGGACGAAACCCTCTGGTCAGCCGGTCTATCCTATGTTCAAATGCGTCGGGACAGATGGACCAATCGCGGCGGAAATCTCCCGGCGACGTCCAAATCCGGTCACGGGCGACGTGCGTTGAAGCGGCGTAGTGTCGCCTCTCACACTGGATGGTGAAGTCATGACCGATTCGTTCGATGCGTCCGGAACACCCTTCGACGGCCTTCACCCCCAGGCGGCCGGAGGCATCCTCCAGATGCTCCAGACTCCCGACGAGGCGGCGTTCGCCGGCGATGAGGCCGTCACCGCCGTCCTCCCGCCCGCCGAACTCGCCATGCCCGAGATCCCCGGCTACCACCTCAGTCGATTCATCGGCGCCGGCGGATGCGGCCGCGTGTTCGAAGCGACCCGTGGCGAGGCCGCGGAACGCCTCGCCGTGAAGATGCTCAAGGCGACCCTCGGCGAAGGACGGGCCGGCCAGCGGGCCCGACGCGAACTCGACCTCCTCTCGGAACTCACGCTCGACTGCGTGCCCCGGCTCGTCGACTACGGCGTCTCCGGCGGGCACCTGTTTCTCGTCACGCCGTTCGTGGACGGCTGCGACCTCTTCACGTACTGCGAGGAATCCCTCGAGTCGCGCCGCGAGCGCGTGCTGCTCGTCGCCAAGGTCGCCGACGCCGTGCACCGACTCCACGAACGCGGGATCATCCACCGCGACCTCAAGCCCGGCAACATCCTCGTGCGCCCGAGCGGCGACCCGGTCATCATCGACCTCGGCATCGCGTCGCTCGTCGATCGACCCGTCGAATCCATCACCGAGGAAGGCGCGCCGCTCGGCAGCCCGGCGTTCATGTCGCCCGAGCAGGCCCGCGGCGAACGGGCGCGGCTCTCCATCCGCAGCGACATCTACAGCCTCGGTGCGACCGCCGTCCTCTGCCTCACCGGCAAGACGCCCCATGACATGAACACGTCGATCCACGAGTCCGTCCGGCGCGTTGCGCAGGATGAGCCCCGCGATCCGATGGAACTCGATCCGACCATGCCCGACGTGCTCGCGGCCATCCTCCGGCGCGCGATGGCGCAGAATCCGACCGATCGCTACGAGAGTGCCGCGGCGTTCGCTGCCGATCTCCGGCGCTGGTGGCGTGGCGACCTCATCGAGTGGACGAAGCCGAGCCGGCTGGAGATCCTGCGTCATTCCGTGCGGCGGTATCCGTGGATGTGGACGACGGGCGCGATGGGCGTCGCCCTGCTCGTCGTCGCGACCATCGGCCTTATGCAGATGCGCAACGTGCAGTTGCTCCGGATCGCCGTGGACCGGGCGGAGGCCGACGCGGCGATCGCCATGGCCGCGCGGGACGAACTCGCCGCCGCGCAGATCTCCCGACTCCAGTCGATCCTCGTCCAGCAGGACGCGATCGAGCAGAAGCAGCAGATGGCCGCCGATGCCCTGCGGGACACGAAGAACCTCCTCGAGACCTGGGCGATGCGTCTGCGGAACTACCAGTCCGCCGGCGGGGCGAAGGAATTGGACGGCGCGTTCCTCATCGCCTACGTTCTGCGGCAGGTGGTCGATGAGGCGAGGGTTTCGGACACCGAGTTCGAGGCCAGGTTCGGACAGGCTCGCCGCCGGATCGCGGAGGACGCGCTCCAGGCGCTCTGGCCTCGCGCCTCCGTCGACGCGGTTCGGCGCGCGGTGAGCGACCTCGACGCGCCGTCACCATGACTCCGATGACGGATCACGATGGCCCCGATCACGATGATTCCCGGGTGAGGAGACGACACGATGCCGCTGCTGGACGACTTCATCAAGGACATCGAGGACGAAGCGCACGAACTCGAGAAGATCATCGAGAAGGTCGATGACGCCGGTCCCAACGACGCCGTCCGCCAACGCATCGGCAACGGCATCGACGCCATCGAACGACTCCTCAAACTCTACGGGCGACAACGACCCGGCTCGGGACTCGACGGCGGAGGCGCGACGCCGATCCCCGGCACCCACGGCGGCGGCCCGGGCGGCGGTCCGGTCGGCGGTCCGGGCGGCGGTCCGGGCGGCAACGGCGGCGACGAGCCACGCACGCTCACCCTCGGCGAGTACGCGACCTCCATCAAGGACCTCGCCGCCCAGGCCCGCATGACGTCCGACCTCCCGACCAAGGACGCCCGCATGATCAGCATCCGCGACCTGCTGCCGGGCTTTCGCGCGGCGGCCGGGATCGGCGTGAACGCGGCCGCCGCGACCGGATGGCCGTGGGGTCGTCGGTGAGTCGATCCGGACCCGCCGCC
>JAGQOI010000437.1 GCA_020427625.1 Phycisphaerales bacterium
GAGCGCGAAGCTCATGCAGTACCACGACAACATCCTCGGCCAGGCGGTGAACACGCTCGGCCGCGTGACCTGATCGCTCCCCATCCGCGTCTCCGGCGCGGCTCCGAACGAGGTGAACTCCCATGGCCGTCAACGCCCTGCATTCCGCATCGACCGGACTCAGCGCCCTCAGCACGGCGCTGGACGTGATCGCGAACAACCTCGCGAACGTCAACACCGACGGCTTCAAGGCGAGCCGCGCGAACTTCCAGGACCTGCTCTACTCCGAGATGGCCCAGCCCGGCATCGAGAACGCCAACGGCGATCAGCGCCCGACCGGTCTCTACGTCGGACTCGGCACGAAGGTCTCGGGCACGCAGATCGACTTCGCGCAGGGCCCGGCGATTCCGACCGGCAACGAACTCGATCTCTACATCGAGGGCGAGGGGTTCCTCCAGGTCGAGGTCGACGACGAATTCGGCGACGGCTTCGCGTACACGCGGGCCGGCAACCTCGTGACGAACTCGGACGGCGAACTCGTCCTCGCGAACGACCAGGGCCGACGGATCACGCCGCCGATCGTCATCCCCGCCGACGCCCGACTCGTCACGGTGAACCTCTACGGACTCGTCACCGCCGACATCCCCGGCTCCGACCCCGTCGAGATCGGCACGCTCAACCTCGCGACGTTCCAGAATCCCGCCGGCATGCGGCAGATCGGCGAGAACCTCTTCGTCGCGACCGTCGCGTCCGGCGATGCGACGCTCGGCGACCCGCGGAGCGACGGGCGCGGCTCGATCCGGCAGGGCTTCCTCGAAGGCAGCAACGTCGATGCCGCGACCGAACTCGTGCGCCTCATCAAGACGCAGCGCGCGTTCGAACTGAACAGCCAGTCGATCCAGGCCGCCGACGAGGCGCTCCGCACGCTCGGCAACCTGCGTCGCTTCTAAGTCTCTCCCTGATCCGTCCGGCGCCGGAGGCGCCCCGCACCCGTGACCGGAGGTCCCGCCATGATCCGCACCATCCGTCCGCTCATCACGATCGTCCTGCTCGGCGCCGTCGTCGCGCCCGCCGGCGCCGACGACATCCGGCTCCGCGCCGCCGTGCGCGTCGACGCCGATCGCACCGACATCCGGCTCCGCGACGTCGCCGAACTCGACGGCGATGCCGCGGCCGCGCTCGGCGACGTCGTCGTCGCGACGCTTACGCAGCCCGAACCTCTCGTCGTCCCGGTCGGCGCGGTCCGCACGAGGCTCGAAGCCGCCGGGGCGCACTGGGGGCTCGTCAACCTCAGCGGCGCCAAGGTCATCATCCGTCCCCGGCGCGTGATCGATCCCTCGCGCGGCGGCGCGATGCGCGAACTCGCCGTTCCCGATGCCGCGCCGATCCTGGCGACCGCTGAAGCCGCGATCGCGCGCGTCGCACCGCCGCCCGGTGCCGCGGCACTGCTCGATCGGGTCACGCGCCTGCTCGCCGGCGATCTGAACCGCGACGTCGCGGACGTGCGTGTCGACATCGACCCGGAGGATCTGAATCGAGTCGCGCTCGTCGCCGACGGCGCAGACGTGCAGTTGCAGCGCCTCAACGCGCCCGACGCCGATCGCGTCTCGCTCCAGGTGTTCGTCACGCGGGGCACGGAGACGATCGCCTCCGAGATCGTCCGCGTGCGTCCGACCGTGCACGTCGCGGTCACGACGTTGCGCGTGCCCGCCGAGCGCGGGCGGATCATCGGTCCGTCGGACGTCGAGTCCGCCGATGCCTGGATGTCGCCGGGCGACGCGGCGTCGATGGTCGATCTGCGCACCGCGCTCGGTCGCGAGACGACCCGCGCCCTCGAGCGCGGCGAGACGCTCACGAGCCGCACGCTGCGTCCGTCCTTCGTCGTGAAGCGAGGCGACGTCGTGCGCATCGTCAAGATCCTCGGTCCCCTCCGCATCGAGCGGTCCGCGGTCGCGCGGTCCGACGGCGCGGTGGGCGACAGCATCGACGTGCGGCACGAGCGCTCGACACTGCGCGTCCTGATCACCGGTCCGGGTGAGGCGACGATCCCGTGACCCTCCCGACGTTCATCCCGCGACCCTCGTCGCCTCCGGAGACCCTGCCATGACCCGTTCGCTGTTCATCACCGGTTCGCTCGTCGCCGTTCTGGGCTCCACGTCGGTGGCGCAGGATCGTCCCGTCCCGGCCGCGCCGGCGCGGGCGGCCGCGCCGAGCGGCTCGCGTCTCGTCGCCGCGATCGACGAGGACGCGCGTCTCGCCGCGCTCCAGTTCAACTCGGACGACGCCGACACGAACCTCATGTTCGTGCCGCTCCCGCGGGCGCGGGCGTTCAGTCGTCACGACCTCGTGCAGATCATCGTCCGGGAGACGAGCAGCGCGAAGAGTTCGCAGGAGCTCGAGACGAAGAAGGACTGGAGCATGGACGGCAAGGTCGCGGCCTGGCCGGGTTCGAGCCTCTCGCAACTGCTCCAGTTGCAGGCGACGGCGGGCCGGACGACGAACCTCCCGGCCGTGGACCTCGAGTTCAACAAGAACTTCAAGGGCGAGGGCGACTACGCGCGCAAGGACGACTTCACCGCCCGCGTCACCGCCGAGGTCGTCGACGTCCTGCCGAACGGCAACCTCATCCTCGAAGCCCGGACGTTCATCAAGACCGATGCCGAGGAGGCGACGATGCGCGTCACCGGCATCTGCCGCGCCGAGGACATCTCGGTCGCCAACACCGTGCTCTCGAGCCAGATCCACGACCTGCACGTCGAGAAGATGCATTCCGGCGAACTCAAGAAGACCGCCGAGAAGGGCATCATCGCCAAGGTGTTCGAGGCGGTCTTCGCGTTCTGATCGGCCGCGGCTCGACGGGCGTCAGGACCAGCCGGTCGACGGCTTGCGCGGCGGCAGCGCCCGCTCGGGAGCCGCGTCCTCGGTCGGCGCCGTCGTGTCGCGTCCGCGGAACCCGTGGGCGATGACGTAGATCTCCGTCGACGTGTCCCGCGACGCCTTCGGTTTGAAGCCCTTGACCGTCCTGAACATCCGCCGCAGGCGCGCGAGCAGGTCGGGATAGGCGGTGCCCTCGAAGACCTTCATCACGACGTGCCCGCCCGGCTTCAGCAGGTCCGGCACGCGGTCGAGCACGGCTTCGCAGAGACGCACCGACCGGTGATGGTCCCGCAGGTGCTCGCCCGACGTGTACGGCGCCATGTCGGAGAGGATCACGTCGAACGCGCCGTCGTCGGGCAGTCCCGCCGCCGCACGGATCGCCTCCCGCGTGATCTCCCGCAGATCGCCCTCGATCAGGGCGACATTCGGGTCGGGGAGGGCGGCGAC
>JAGQOI010000438.1 GCA_020427625.1 Phycisphaerales bacterium
TCCACTCGCTGCTCGTCATGTGGCTCATCGCCGGCGCCTGGGTCGCCGGCGCCCGGCTCCTGCCCGACGGGGGGTGAGCGAGGCGACCGCTACGCGATCGCCGCGACCGTCTCTGCGACGTCGATCGCGGCCGTCGTCTTCGCCCGCACCTCGTCGACGCTCACGCCCGGCGCGAGTTCGGTGAGGCGGAAGCGGCGTCGTTCGGGATCCATGACGAGCACGCAGAGGTCGGTGATGACCATGTCGATGCAGCGTCGCCCGGTGAGCGGGAGGGTGCATTCGGGGATGAGCTTCGCGTCGCCTCGCTTGTTCGTGTGGTCCATCATCACGATGACGCGCTGCACGCCCGCGACGAGGTCCATCGCGCCGCCCATGCCCTTGACGAGCTTGCCGGGGATCATCCAGTTCGCGATGTCGCCCTCCTGCGAGAGTTCCATGGCGCCGAGGATGGCGAGGTCGATGTGCCCGCCCCGGATCATCGCGAAGGAGTCCGCCGACGAGAAGAACGAATGTCCGGGCACGCCCGTGACGGTCTGCTTGCCCGCGTTGATGAGATCGGCGTCGACCTCGTCCTCGTAGGGGAAGCGTCCCATCCCCAGCAGGCCGTTCTCCGACTGGAGCCACACCGTCATGGCCTCGGGAATATGGTTCGCGACCAGCGTCGGCATGCCGATGCCGAGGTTCACGTACATCCCGTCCCGCAACTCACGGGCGGCGCGGCGGGCGATCTCGTTGCGGTCCAGGGCCATGACGCACTCCTCGCTGAAGACCCGTCCATCCTACCGGAATCGGCACGCGGGTTCACCGGACACGCGTCGCCCCGGCGTCGTCCATCGTCAGGATGCCGCCGGCACGCCGTCGACGCGGAGGCGGGCGAGATCGATCGCGTGCTCGAACGAGGACGACACGGTGAAGGCGTCGTGATCGGCCCGGGCGTGTCCGCGGGCGAGGACCCGCAGCGGCTGCGGCTGGACGCCGGCGAGGATCACGTCGATGCGCTGCTTCCGCAGACGTTCGATGGCGGACTGGAGGTTCACGAGCCCGGTTGCGTCCATGACCGGCACCGACCGCAGGTCGAGGATCACGACGCGGACGTTTGCCCGCAGGGTTCGGATCTCCGCCATCGCCTTCTGAGCCGCGCCGAAGAAGAGCGGGCCGCCGATCTCGTACACGACGACGCCCGCCGGCAGCGGTTCATCGAGGGCGTGATGGTGCTCGGTGATGAGGCGCACGTCGGCGATGTCCGCCATGCGGCGCATGAACAGCAGCGACGACAGCACGACGCCGACGGACACCGCGACGACCATGTCGAACACCACCGTCAGCACGAGGCAGACGAGCAGCACGATGACGTCGCTCCGCGGCGAGGATCGCACCGTGTGCGCGACGTGACGCGCCTCGCCCATCGTCCACGCGACCCGCATCAGCAGCGCGGCGAGGGCGGCCATCGGCAGCAGGCCGAGGAGCGGCGCGAGGAGCAGCATCGCGAGCAGCACGAAGGCCGCGTGCGTGATCGCCGCGAGCGGCGACCTCGCGCCGAAACGGATGTTCGCCGAGGTCCGCGCCAGCGCGCCGGTCGCCGCGAACCCGCCGAAGAACGGCACCACGACGTTGCCGACGCCCTGCGCGAAGAGCTCGGTGTTCGGATCGTGCTCGTCGCCGGTCACGCTGTCGGCGACGACCGCCGACAGCAGCGACTCGATCGCGCCGAGCAGCGCGATCGCGATCGACGCGAGCATGAGCCGGCGCACGACGTCGAACGACATCGCCAGCGGCGCCTCGCCCGGTGCATGGAACTGCCACGGCAGGCCCGGCAGGGGCGGCGATTGCGGAATCCCGTGCGGATTCCCGGCCGCGCCGAACCGGTCGCGGATCGTCGCGATGTCCAGGCCCGGGATCGTCCGCTCGAGCACGACCGCGGCGACCGCGGCGAGCGTGAGCCCGACGAGCGGCGCCGGCACCCGTCGCGTGAATCGCGGCCAGAGGATGAGCACCGCCAGCGTGCCGGCGCCGATCCCGACCTCGGCCGGACGCATCGTGCCCATCGCCGACGCGATCGCGCCCACCCGCTCGACGAACGTCTCCGGCATCGCCTCGATCGTGAGCCCGAAGAAGTCGCGCAGTTGCAGCACGGCGATCACGATCGCGATGCCCGCGGTGAAGCCCGTCGTGACCGGGTACGGAATGAACTGGATGAGACGACCGAGACCGCCCAGCGCCATGCAGATCTGGATCACGCCCGCGAGCACCGTCGCGACCGCGAGACCCGCCAGCCCGAACTGCGCCGCGATCGGCGCGAGGATCACCACGAACGCCGCCGTCGGGCCCGACACCTGCGTGCGCGAGCCGCCCAACGCCGCCACCAGCGCGCCGGCGACGATCGCCGTGTACAGACCGTACTGCGGCGGCACGCCCGAGGCGATCGCCAGCGCCATCGACAGCGGCAGCGCGATGATGCCGACGACGAGACCCGCCGTGAGATCCGCACGCAGCGAACGCCCGTCGTACCCGTCGCGCCGGGCGTCGCGCCAGGCCGCGCTGGGTCGGACCGACACGCGCGACAGCAGGTCGGATCCCGAACGCGGGGCATCGGACATCGAAGACATACCACGAGCCGGAAGGCGCCGGCACGCTTCGCGAAGCGGTGGTCCGCGAAGCGGAAACTGTAGGAGCACGTCCGGGCAAGTCAAGACGACGCGGCACATTCGTCGTACAACGCGCGGAGGATGTCATGCAGGTTGCCGCCGTGCTCGTCGAACAACGAACGCAGTCGGGCCTCGAATCCGTCGACGTCCGGTCCGGCGAGGTCGCGGACGAGCGCCGTCAGGCGCGCGAGCGACGGTCGAATCGTGAGCACCGTCGGCAGTCGGGCCGGCGCGTGCAGCGTGATGAGCAGGCCGCCGGCGGCCCGGCTGCGCCGACGGAACCGCGCCCACGCGAGCGGGCCGAGTTGCTCGACGCTGTCGAGGATGAGCAGCGTCTTCGGGCCGAGGTCGGCGGTGAACGGCGCGGGAATCCGGCGATCGTCGATCCGCAGATGATGGTGCCGCACGATCCAGCCGCGGCGCTCGAAGTCCGGCGCGATGTGCCCGATGAACGTCGTCTTGCCCGCACCGTGCGGCCCGACGATCGCGCCGCGGTACCCGTTCGCGCGGAACCGCTCGTGGAACGCATCGACCTCGGCGGGATCGAACCGCACCGGTGCCGCGCGCAGACACGCCGTCGCGAACGGGTTGTCACGCGCCCGCATCGTCGGACCCGTCGTCATCCGCGCCGTCGCCCGGCGCGAGCGCAGTGGACGTGAGCGTCACGGGCCGCCCGTCCGGTCCGATGGTGAGGTCCACGCGCCGGACGAGGTCGGACTTCAGGCCCTTCAGGTCGGCGATGGCGTCGATCGCCCAGACGAGCGAGACGAGGCGTCCGTCGAAACTCCACGGCCCGTTCGGCGCGATGAAGCGGAAGATCTGCGAGTCCGCCGACGCCGGCGCGTCGAATCGCACGAGGTCCGCGACCCCCACGTCGCCGTCGCCCTTCCCGCGCGTGTACCAGAGGAGGCGGACCTCGACGGCGTGCGCGGCAGCATCGAGCGTCCACGACACGACGCCCTCGATCGCCTCACCGGGACGAAACGAACGCTGCTCCGTCGGCAGGTCGATGCGGAGTTCGCTCATGCCCTCGCCTCCGAAGGCAGCACGGTGAGGACGAAGGCGTCGTCGATGTCCGGCCAGCGCGGAATCTCGCCCGCCACGGACACCGTCCAGCGGACCGCGTTGCGCGGCGCCTCGAACGTGTGCATCATCCCGGCCGGAATGACCACCTTCGCCTCGTCGTCCCATGCGGTCGTGCGGAATGCGCCGTCGGACCGGTGGTCGCAGACGGTGAACTCGTGGAAGACGTGCTCGTCGGTGTGCGTGTCCGTGCCGCGCTGGTACGTCGCGGACTCCAGCCCGCGAATGGTGATCGCGAGTCGGCGCACGCGTTGCCCGCGTGGCCCGAGCGACCAGGCGAGCGTGAAGGGCTCGCCCGGACGGACGCCGGCGCGGGAGACCGTGAGCACCGGCCGCGGATTGGTCAGGCCGAGCAGCGTGTGCAGGAATCCGACGATGACGGCGAGCCCGATGAGCACGAAGGGGACGAGAAAGCACCCGAGTCCGATCTGAAGGACGCCGCCCTTCCCGCCGCCGGACAACGAGATGACGACGAACGTCCCGGTGACGCCGTTCCAGATGATGGTGAAGATGGCGAGGAAGATCAGCTTCCCGAGGCGCGTGCGCTCGGCCCGGAGGACGACGCGGGCGTCGGGATCGTCGGGGACGGGATGCGCGCCCATCGGTCCCGCGCCGAGCGCCAGTGCCGCGGCCGGCTTCGGGCCGACGATCTTCGCCGTGTCGGAGTCGACGGACATCGGCCGCATGGTACCGCGGGAGGACCGTCATCGGAACGCACGCTACCCTATGGGCATGAGCCACACGATGACGAATGCCGTCGAGGCCCTGGGCCTCGCTGATGATCCCCGCGTCGTCGATGCCGCGTCCGCCGGCGCCGGGACGATCGTCTCCGAGAATCCCGCGACGGGCGCGGCGATCGCCGCGGTGCGCCTCGACGACGTCGCGGCCTATCACGCGGCGGTCGA
>JAGQOI010000439.1 GCA_020427625.1 Phycisphaerales bacterium
CATGACGAGCAGCGAGTGGACGAACATCGGGAAGATCATCATCACGAGCCCGGCGGCGAGGGCGGGCAGTCGGGCCATCTTCCGGCCGCGGACGAACAGCGCGAGCCCGATCGTCGAGATGATGAGGCCGGAGCAGCGCAGTCCGGGATCGGAGAGGTCCATGGCGCGGCTCCTTCCGAAGAACCATCGACCATCGGCGCCGGCGACTCCGGTCCGACGTGCACCCGTCTCCCGCGCATGAAGACGCCCCCGGCGTGCGTGCCGGGGGCGTGCGGGGTTCATTGGGCGTGTCGTGGCGGGCGGCTCAGAATTCCTTGGCCCGGTGCTGCATCTGCGCCTTGAGTCGGGCGAGGATGCTGGAGTGCATCTGGCTCACGCGGGATTCGGAGAGGTCGAGCGTCATGCCGATCTCCTTCATCGTCATCTCCTCGTAGTAGTAGAGGACGACGATGAGTCGTTCCGCGCGGGAGAGGCCCTTCGTGATGAGGGTCTTGAGGTCCTTCTTCTGAAGCTCGGAGAGCGGGTTCTCCTGCTTCTGGTCGCGGATCACGTCGATCTCGCGGATGTCCTTGCTCGAATCGGTCTCGAACCACTTGCGGGTGAGCGAGACGACGCCGACGGGCTTCGAGTCGCGCGAGAGCTTCGTGTACTCGTCGTACGTGACGTTCAGCTTCTCGCAGACCTCGTCCTCGGTGGGACGGAACCCGTTCTGCATCTCGAACGACTTCCGGGCCCGCTCGACCTTCGCCGTGCGCGAACGCACGAGTCGGGGCACCCAGTCCATCGCCCGCAGCTCATCGAAGATGGCGCCGCGGATCCGCTGCGTGCAGTAGGTCTCGAACTTGACGCCCCGCTCGAGATCGAACGCGTCGATCGCGTCCATCAGCCCGAACAGGCCCGCCGACATGAGGTCCTCGACATCCACTTCGCCGGGCAGACGCATGTGCATCCGCTCCGCCGTGTACTTCACGAGGTGGAGAAAGTTCTCCATCAGGAAGTTGCGGATTTCTTCGGAGCCCGTTTGTTTGAACTCGACCCAGACGGCCTCGATCGGCATCTCGTCCAGGCAGGCGACGGTGGCGACCGGTCCGGACGACTCGGCCTGCTTCGACGCACTCGACATGGGTCACCTCCTTGACCATGGCTATTCCAGCCGTTCCACCGATCCTTGGCGGAACATCCCTAACCTATACCACGCCTTGGAACAATGCAAATTCTTTTTATCAGACGACCAGGACATCGTCGGCGCCGTCGCCGACGCCCGACCCGCCCTGCGAGAACCGCGGCTCGGTCCGGGGCACCGGGTGGGCCGCTTCGTACTGACGGACATGGAGACCGATCACGTACTGGGCGATCAGGCCCACCGTGAGACCCACGAGGTAGCAGATCACCATCGAGATGACCGCCCGGAGAAGGATCTCCGACGCCGGATTCCCGCGCGACAGGCCCGCAATCACGGCGATTCCGAACGCAGACATCGCCATGCAGGCGGCGATCACGCTCGGCACTCGTCCCTTCATCGGACCACCACTCTCCTCGTTGACGCGCATGAACCCGAATCGATCTCATCCGGGTATCGTCACAATCAGACCCGCGAATCGTCGCAATCGCCGGGAAATCTCAATCGACACGCCCGCCCAGACGACGCATGATCCGCGCAAAGAATCCAGACTGACCCCCCGCCGCCGGACCGATATCCGACCACCCCAGAATCGACGTCGCCAGATGCTCGATCCGACGCGCCGCCGCACCCGACGGTCCCCGAACCGCGAACGGAACCCGGTGCAACACCGCCTCCCGGACCGCGCCGTCGTACGGCAGCCACCCGGCATCGCCGAGACCGTGACCCAGGAACGTGCGGCTGACCCGATCGAGCCGGTCGAAGACCTCCCGCGCCTGAGCCGCGTCCGACGCCATGTTCACGAGCACGTCGATCTCCAGGCCCGGCGCCTGCGCCGACAACGCCTTGATCATCCCGTACCCGTCCGTCATCGCCGTCGGCTCCGGCGTCGTCACGACGATCACCCGGTGGGCCGCGGCAGCGAACTGGAGCACGTTGTCGGCGATGCCCGCGCCCGTGTCGATCAGGATGTGATCCGCCGTCCGCTCGATCGACGCGAGCTGCCGCAGCAGCAGGCGACGCTCGTCCCGGCGGAGATCCGCCATCGCCGCGACCCCCGACGCGCCGGGAATGAGATGAAACCCGCCCGGCGCCGCCAGCATCGCGTCCGCGAGACGACACCGCCCGGCGACGACCTGTTCGAGCGTCATGCGCGGCGCGAGATTGCACAGCACGTCGGCGTTCGCCAGACCGAGATCCGCGTCGAGCAGGCACACGCGACGCCCGCGACGAGCCAGCGCGACCGCCAGGTTCACCGCGACGTTCGTCTTGCCCACCCCGCCCTTGCCGGAACAGATCGCGATCGCCTGGGCGAGCCGCTCCGGCGGCGCGGCGATCGACTCGGGACGGGTCGCGAACACCGGCGGCACCGGATACGGCGCCGGCGGTCCGTAGCTCACCCGTCCCGTCGGCACGCTCGCCGGCAGCACGGCCGCGAGGTCCCGACCCCCCGCCCTCCCCTGTTCGACGAGGGCCCGCAACTGCGTCGCCTGGTCGCTCACGCCTGCACCTGTCCGCCGAGAATGAGTTCCGCGATGCGATCCGCCCGTCCGAGTTCGATGTGGTCGGGCACTTCCTGTCCGGTCGTGACGAAGCTCAGACGCTTGCCGATGGTCTGCATGACGTTGAGGATCATGCCGAAACTCACGGCCTCGTCGAGTTTCGTCAGCACGACCTTGTCGTAATCGATCACCGAGAACGCCTCCGCCTCCTTCAGCAGCACCTTCTCGCTCGCGGTGCTCGACAGCACGAGGTGCACCTCGTGCGGATCGGCGGCGTCGATGAAGTCGGCGAGCTCGTCGAGACGCGACGTGTCGTTCTGGCTCCGGCCCGCCGTGTCGATGAGCACCACGTCGCAGTCCGACAGCGCGTGCACCGCCTGACGCATCTCCGCCGGCGTCAGCGCAACCTTCAGCGGCAGGCCGATGATGTTCGCGTACGTCCGCAACTGGTCGACGGCCGCGATCCGGTAGGTGTCCGAAGTGACGAGCCCGACCTTGCGGTGATGACGCAGCTTGAAGGAGGCCGCGAGCTTCGCGAGCGTCGTCGTCTTGCCGACGCCCGTCGGGCCGATCAGCGCGATCGTGAGCGGCCGCCCGTCGGGCGACTGGCGCGACACGGGCTCGTCGGCGATCGGAACGTAGTCGGACAGGTGCCGACACGCCGACGCACGAACCGCCTCGACGTCGCCGAGCTGCGTCGAGCCGAGTTCGTCGCGGATCTCGTTGACGATCCGGTCCGCCAACTCCTCCGACAGATCCTGGGCGATGAGCTTGAGGTACATGTCGAACAGCGCCTTCGGCATCGACGGGCGCGGCCCGCCCTTGCCCGCCGTCTGGCGCTGGAGCACCTGGCCCACCATGTCGCGGATCGCGGCAAGCTCATCCTGCATCGACTGGCCCGCCTCGCCCGGAGACGCCGACGCGAGCGATGCGCCCGCCGCCGACGACGACGACCCGGACTCCTCGAACAGCGTGAGCGTCCCGCGCCGACCGGACGGACGTTCCGTCGATCCGTTCAACACGACGTGCGGCACTCGTGCGCCGGATCGATCCCCGGCCTGATCGGGCGACCGATCCCCGGCCTCCGCCGTCCGATCCCGGACGTCCGCCGTCGGCGCGGGCGCGGCGGCGCGCTGTGGGTGGTCGTTCGTCGCCATCCCATCGGCGGCGTCGGGCGGGCGGAGCATGAAGCGCTGCGCGACGGCCGCGGGGGCGCGTCGGGCCGGCGCCGCGTCGCCGTCCGCCCGTGTCGTCGGGTCCGCCGGCGCCGGAATCGGCGGCGCGGACCGCGCCGGGGGCGGAACCGTCGTCGCGGGCGCGGGTGCCGCGGGCGCGGCGGGCGTGGGGAGCGGCGGTTCGCCGGCGAGGCGTTCGTGGCGCTCGGCGAGGAGTTGGGCGAGGCGCTGGGTTCGGCGGCGATCGAGTTCACTCGGTCCGGGCGAGGTCGCGGCCGGCTCGGCGCCGTAGGCCGCGACGGCGCGTCGGGCGGTGCCGTTGCGCCCGTTCTCCCGGCCGGCGGCGGGCGTGGTGTTCGTCGCGGGTCGTCGGTCTCGGGACACGACGTCGGGCGGCGCGGCGGTGACTTCGACGACGGTTCGTCGGCCGAGGCCGAGGAATCCGCCTTCGCGCATCGTCCGGGTCTGCAGGATGACGGCGTCGGCGCCGAGATCGCGCTTCACCGCATCGAGGGCGTCAGACATCGAAAACGCTTTGTAGGTTTTCAGGCTCACCGACGCGCCCTCCGTGGCTTGGGTTCATGGCGTTCGTCTCCGACGAACGCGTGCGGTTCATGGCGTCCGTCTCCGACGAACGCGTGCGGTTCGTGGCGTCCGTCGGCGACGGACGCGGGTGGTCGTGGCCGCCTGTCCCGGCGGCGAAGGAACGTGGCCGCGCGGGGCGGCGGTCGCGTCGAGGGTCAGGCGGCGTCGGGGACCAGCCCGGCGAGGTCGGCGCGGCTCAATTGTACAAGTCCCATCGACTCCACGTCGAGGCCCGGCACGACCTCGTTGTAGGAAAGCACCGAAACGGTCGCGAAGTGACCGTCGAGGATCTGACGCAACTGGGCGCGCACGGTCGGCGACGTCAGGACGATGAGTTGATGTCCGGCGGCGAGGAGCGGCGCGGCGGCCTCGCTCACGGCGGCGGCGATCCGGTTGGCGAGTCTCGGCGGGATGGACATGGTGGTGCCGTGCGGTCCGCGATCGATGTACCCGTTGACCAGGTCATCGACGACGGGATCCATGGTGACGCAGTAGAGTCTCTGCCGCCCATCATCGACCGTCTCCGCGTGCAGCGTTGAAATCGTGCGTCGGAGGGCGTTGCGGACGTACTCGGTGAGCACATCGGTGTCGCGGGTGTGGGTCGCCCAGTCGCCAAGCGTCTCGATGATGGTCGCGAGATCGCGGATGGGCACGCGTTCGCGGAGCAGGGCCTGGAGGACCTTCTGGACCTCGCCGGGCTTGATGACGGTGGGGACGACCTCCTCGACGAGCTTGGGGGACTGGCTCCGCAACTGCTGGATGAGGTGATTCGTCTCCTCCCGCGAGAGCAGTTCGTCGGCGTGGGCGCGGACGAGTTCGGTGAGATGGGTCGCGATGACGCTGGTCGCGTCGACGACGGTGTAGTTGAGGGTCTCGGCCCGCTGCTTGAGGCTCTTGTCGATCCACGTCGCGTCGAGTCCGAAGGCGGGTTCCTTGCCCGCGATGCCTTCGAGGGGTCCGGTCGCGAAGCCGGGATCCATCGCCATGAGCAGATCGGGATGGACGATGCCGTCGCCGATCATCGCGTTGCGGAGCTTCACGCGATACGCGTGCGGATCGACCTGCATGTTGTCGCGGATGCGGACGGGCGGGAGCACGATGCCGATGTCCGACGCGATCTGGCGGCGGATCATGGTGATGCGCTCGAGGAGATCGCCCTCGCTGCGCGCGTCGACGAGCTTCACGAGCCCGTAGCCGATCTCGATCTCGAGCGTGTCGACGGGCAGGAGGTCCTCGACCGGAGGCGGCTCGGGCGCCGGCGCGGTGCGGGCCGCTTCGTCGCGCACCGCGACCCGGCGATGCTTCGCGAGGTAGCCGACGGACCAGGCGACGAGGCCGAGCAGGGCCGAGGCGCCGACGAGCGGCACGGTCGGCAGCGGCGTGAACGCGAGCATCCCGAGGAACCCGCTGATGAGGTAGAGGGCGACGGGCTGGGAGACGATCTGGGCGGGGATCTCGTCGCCGAGCGTCTGGGTGTCGCTGGTGCGGGCGACGATGAGGCCGGAGGCGATGGCGATGATGAACGACGGCATCTGGGAGACGAGTCCGTCGCCGATGGTGAGCATCGTGAAGACGCGGATCGAGTCGGACATCGGCCAGCCCTTCTCGAGCGCGCCGATCGCGAAGCCGCCGATGATGTTCACGAGCGTGATGATGATGCCGGCGATGGCGTCGCCGCGCACGAACTTGCTCGCACCGTCCATGGCGCCGTAGAAGTCCGCCTCCTGCATGATGCGGTCGCGTCGGGTGCGGGCCTCGCCCTCGTCGATGGTTCCGGCGGCGAGGTCGGCGTCGATCGCCATCTGCTTGCCGGGCATCGCATCGAGCGTGAACCGGGCCGCGACCTCGCTCATGCGGGTCGCACCCTTGGTGATGACGACGAACTGCACGACGACGAGGATGACGAAGATGATCACGCCGACGATCGGCGACTCGCCGGCGACGAACTGGCTGAAGGCCTGGATGACGTGCCCGGCGACGGCGCCGGCCTGGTCGGGCGAATCGGCGTCGGCCGAGAGGATGAGGCGCGTCGACGCGACGTTGAGCACGAGACGGAACAGCGTCGTGCCCAGCAGCAGCGACGGGAACACGCTGAAGTCGAGCGGGCGCTTCATGTACACCGTCGTCATGAGCACGACGGCGGCGAGCGCGATGTTCGCGGCGATGAAGACGTCCATCAGCGCCGGCGGCATCGGCACGATGAGCACCATGAGCATCGTCAGGAACGACAGCGGGACGAGCAGGTGCCGGTGGCGCGCCACCGAGTGGAACACGCCGGGCACCGTCGACGGCATGACGCCGTACTCAGCCATGACCGATCACCTCCGCTCGTCGTCCCGGGCCGCTCATCCGGCCGCCTTCCCGCTCAGGCGATAGACGTAGGCGAGGATCTCGGCGACCGCCTGGTAGAAGTCGGGCGGGACCTCGCGTCCGACGTCGACCTGGGCGTACAGCGCCCGCGCGAGGGGCTTGCGTTCGATGATCGGGATGCCGTGCTGCATCGCGATCTGCCGGATCCGCATCGCGAGGTAGTCCGCGCCCTTCGCGACGACCTTCGGCGCCCGCATCGACGACGCATCGTACTGGATGGCGATCGAGATGTGCTCGGGGTTCGTGATGATCACGTCGGCCTTCGGCACCGTCGCCGCGACCCGCTGCATCGCGATCTGCTGCGCCATGCGCATCCGACGCTTCTTCACCTCGGGGTCGCCGTCGGCGCTCTTCATCTCGTCCTTGACCTGCTGCTTCGTCATCTTGAGATCCTCGCCGTGCTTCCACTTCTGGTAGAAGAAGTCGGCCGCGCCGAGCAGGAGGAGCACGAACAGGAGCTTCATCGCGAGTTCGAACAGCATCTGTCCCGCGCGGCCCATCGCCGTGAGCGGATCGAGATACGCCAGGACCGCGATCTCCGGCGCATCGCCGTGGATGGTGATGATCGCGACCGCCATCACGACGGCGACCTTCCCCGAGTCGAGCGACGCCTTGACGAGCCCGCTCAGCCCGAAGATGCGCTTCGCGCCGC
The DNA here is from genome assembly GCA_020427625.1 of Phycisphaerales bacterium. Classification (GTDB taxonomy): domain Bacteria; phylum Planctomycetota; class Phycisphaerae; order Phycisphaerales; family SM1A02; genus JAGQOI01. The sequence continues at coordinate 7,405 of JAGQOI010000439.1, forward strand.
TGATGGGATTCAGCTTGCTCAGGCTCGGCTGGAGCGTCTCGAAGGAGAAGAGCCACCCGACCTGCACGAAGTGCGAGAGGTACGACCCCAGCCAGGCGAGCAGCGCGAGCGGTGCGACGACGCGGAACAGACCCTCGCCCGCCGTGACGATCGCCGACCACGCCGCGGCGGGATCGCCGGGCCGGCCCGCGGCATCGGTGAGCAGCGTCTCCATGATCCGTCCGAGCATGTCGAGCGACGGCGTGAGCAGGGCCCAGAGGGCGACGGTGACGACGAGCAGCGCGAACACGGAGGCGAGGTCCTGGCTGCGCGGGATCTGCCCGCGCTGGCGCGCCTCGGTCCGACGCTTCGGCGTCGCGTCCTCGGTCTTCTCGCCGAAGTCATCGGCCATGACCGTCTCCCTGCGCCTGGAGCCAGTCGAAGATCGCGTCGAACGTCGCCGCGATGTCGTCGGTGATCACGTCGTGGATGACCATGAGACCGAGCATCACGACGATGAACCCCACGAGGATGCGCAACGGGAAGCCGAGGCTCAGGATGTTGAGCTGCGGCACCGAGCGGGCGACGAAGCCGAGGGCGACGGTCTCGAGCATGATGATCGTGAGCAGCGGCGCCGCGACCCGCATCGCCGTCTCGAACGCCGCGACGAACAGGCCGCAGATGAGGTCGACGAGACCGAGGTCCGGCGTGAACCCGCCGAGGGGCACGTGCTCGAAGCTGTGGAGGACGGCGAGGAACAGGCCTTCGTGCCCGCCGACGGCGAAGAACGCCATGAGCGTGAGGAACAGCAGGAGCTGGGCGAGGATGTCCGCCTCGTCCTCGACCGCCGGGTTGTAGAACCGCGCGAACCCGAGACCCATCTGCTGACCCATCATGAGCCCGCCGACCTGCATCGCGAGCAGGGGCATGCTCGCGATGAACCCGATCGTCGCGCCGAGGGCGATCTCCAGCGCGATGAGCGGCAAGAGCGACCACAAGGCGAGCGGCAGACCCGGTTCGACGGCGCCGGACGCGAGCAGCGCCGGGTACGCGGCCAGGCCGAAGCCGAACGACAGCGCCACCTTCATCCGCGCCGGGATCACGCTCGAACCGAGGATCGGCGCGAAGATGAGCAGCCCGCCCATCCGGAAGATGACGAGCAGCGCCGTCGGCATGTGACTGAAGAAGGTCTCGAAGATCGGCAGCATGCGTCGGTGGGCGCCCGGACCGGCGCCCGGCTCCGTGTCAGGTCCCGCTGAACATCCGGATCGAGAACTCCGCCATCCGCTCCGCGACCCAGCCGAGCAGCACCACCGCGACGATGATCATCACGACGATCTTCGGCACGAACGACAACGTCTGCTCCTGCACCTGCGTGACCGCCTGGAACAGGCTGATGAACAGGCCCACGAGCAGTCCCGTGCCGAGGATCGGCGCGGCGACGATGAGCGCCTCGAGCAGGGCCGCCCGGATCACGTCGAGATTCGAATAGTCCATGTCTCACGCCTTCCGCTTCGATCATCATCCGCCCGTACCGACGCCGTCACGACCGCCGACCCGCCCGTCAGCCGAACCCGAACGCCGGCAGCGCCGACACGCCCGCCTGCGCGAGATCCGTCGTCGGCTCGCGGAAACTGAGCAGCAGCGACTCGACGACCAGCGACCAGCCGTCGACGAGCACGAACAGCAGCAGCTTGAACGGCAGCGAGATGAGCACCGGCGGCAGCATGAGCATGCCCATCGAGATGAGCAGGCTCGCGATCACCATGTCGATCACCAGGAACGGCAGGTACACGCGGAACCCCATGAGGAAGGCGACCTTCAACTCGCTCAGCACGTACGCCGGCACCAGCGTGAGCATGTCGACGTCCTCGTACCGCAACGCGCCCGGATCCGACGTGTCCACGCCGCGATAATTCAGGATGAGGTACACGCTCGACCAGTTGCCCGTCGCGTCGATCTGCTCGAACATGAACTCGCGCAGCGGCGTCCGCGTCTGCGCCCAGGTCTCCGCGACGTCCGTCGTCGCCCCCGACGCGTACGGCTCGATCGCGTTCTCGTAGATCCGCTCGAACGTCGGCGCCATCACCACGAACGTGAGCAGCAGCGACAGGCCCGCCAACACCTGCCCCGGCGGCAGTCCCTGCGTGCCGATCGCCTGACGCAGCAGCGCCAGGACGATCATGATCCGGGTGAAACACGTGCACAGGATCAGGATGCTCGGCGCCAGCGTCAGCACCGTGAGCAACAGCAGCACGTTCAGCGAACCCGACAGACCGCCGTCGAACCCCGGCACCGACGACGTCGCCGAATCGATGATCTCCAGCGGATTCACCGAATCGATGCCCGGATCCTGGCCGAACGCCGGACCCGCCGAGACGAGCACCGAGACGACCGCCGCCAGCCCGACCAGGGACCGCATCATGCCGTCCCCCGTCGCGCGGCCGCGAGCAGACTCAGACCCCGACTCTGCGTCCGCGTCAGATCGACCGTCTCGATGCCGCCGTTCGATGCGGCGCGACGAACCCGCGACGGACCGTCGTCCGACGCCCGGCGCAGCGCGGCATCGAACGGCTCGATCGATCCCCGGCGCCCGCGTCCGCCCGCCTCGACGCGCGACAGGAGCGATGCCACCTCGTCGGGATCGGTGACCTCGGTGAGCGTCGACATCGTCGCGCCGGCCTGGTGCACGAGGACGATGCGGCGCCCGAGCTTGAGCAGCACGAGACTCTGGCCGCGACCCGTCGGGTAACGGGCCAACGTCTCCAGCACGCCCGACGGACGCCCGGGCAGACCGACGCGATTGCCGAGGACCCGCATCCCGAGGAAGAGCAGCGCGAGCAGCGCCAGCACCACGAGCAGCGACGCGACGACGCGGGCGATCCCGTTCGTCCGCGGATCCAGCGACGCGAGCAGGCCGGCCGACTCCGGCTCGACGGACGCCGACGATGCCGACCCGGCCGGATCCGCGCCGACCGTGAACAGCCCGGCCGGACGCCCGAGCGGACGACGCTCGAAGGAATCGACGACGGGGTCCGGTGCCGAGGCGACGGATGCCGCGCCGGCGGCGTCGAGCGCCGACCCATCGGGGGCGCCGGCGACGACCGGCGCGACCGAGGCGCCGGGCGGCGCGGCGGGCAGACTGAGTTCCCGGGTCCGGGACGACGGCGGAGTCGCGATGGTGATGGCCTGGTTCGGTCCGCTTGCGCCGCGATCGGGTTCGACCGGATCGGCCGCGGCGACGATGGGCACGAGCAGGGAGCACACGACGACGGCACGACGAATCGACGGGAGCATGGGCGCCATCCTGGCTGGGGTCGCCGCCGGATCCTCCGGCGGTTCGTGCGAAGCCGGGCGTCGTGGCCCGGCCGGGGTGTGATCAGGCGCGGATCGCGGGATCCTTGAGGATCTCGCTCACGCGCACG
>JAGQOI010000440.1 GCA_020427625.1 Phycisphaerales bacterium
CGCCTCATCCCCGCGTCCGGGCCCGCCCTCATCGAGACCCTCGCCGATCACGTCGGCCCGTCGACCTGACGGCCGAACGTCGCGCGGGTCCGCGCTTACGGTTCGATCCGCCCGACCTCCGTCGGGTCGACCAGGTCCGCATACAACACGTGCACGCTCGACGAGTAAAACGGACGACGCATCGCCATCGTCAGCTCACGCGTGAACGGCACCGGCGCGTACGGACGCACGCTGGCGACCTCGATCGATTCGCCGCCGACCTGCGCGCCGGCCTCGTCGTAGAAGGTCACCGCGAGACCGATGTTGCGAACCTCCGGCGACGTGTTCAGGATGCTGCCCGAAATCGTCATCGCCGAGAAGTCCAGCCGACGGTCGTACCGCCAGTCGTACCCCGGATTCCACGAGTAATACGACCCGCCGTCGAAGTACGTGTAGTACGGCACGTACACCGACCCGCTCGAATCCGGCACGATCCGCTCGCGATACGAAAACCCCATCTGACTCACGTACACGTCCGTCCCGACCGAGCGGAAGCCGGCGCGGGCGAGCTCACGCTCCCGCTGTCGCGCGGCATCCGCGACCTCGCGAGCCATCGAACGCTCCCTCGCCTCCTCCGCCCGAATCGCCTGCTCCGCCTTCCTCGCCTCGGCCCGCTCCGCCAGATCCGCCTGCCGACGCCGACGGGCCGCGTCCTCCTGGAACGCCCGGAACCGCTCGAACGCATCGCCGTACGCCTCGTGATCCGCGATGAACGCCCGCAGGTCCTCCGTCTCCCGGCGCGCATCCTTCGCGGCCAGTTCAGCCGTCGCCAGCGACGCGCGAAGTCGAACCACCTCGTCCTGAAGAGCCGCGTGATCCGCGAGCAGACCGTCGAGTTCCGCAAGGGAAATCGTCACGGTCGTCCCGTCATCCTCGTCGGCGCGAGCCGTCATCGCGGGAACCAGCAGGGCACAGCACAGAATCGCCGCGCACGCGCGGGACCGTCGAAACATCGAATGCATGGGGATCGCTCCTTGGAGATCGCAGACCACGGGCGCGGCCGCAATGGGCGCAAACGGACGGTGGGCGCGAGCAGACACAGGGGCGTGATCGTCGGACATCACATTGTTCGACGGCGATGAGCCGTTGTCGAGCGCCGGTTCACGAAACGGTTCACGAAACGGTGCACGAATCGGTTCGCGAGACGACGGGCGAATCAGCCACCCGAGGCCGGCGCATCGGTCTCGCGGCGGAGTTGGCCGCGCAACGCGCCCGCCCGGTCGATCAGGGCCGCCCGGTCCGTCTCCGCCGGCGCCAGGACGTAGTGCCAGTGGATGCGGTTGTTCAGGTCGGCCGGGATGATCTCCGCGACGAAGTCCAGCGGGACGGTGTCCCACAGCGGCGCCGACGCCTTCCCCGACGTCAGCAGCGGCTCGTACTCGTCCAACTGGAGCCGGACGTCGTACCGGCCGTGATACAGGAAGTCGACCTCCACCGGCGTCCGACCGACCTCGCGGTCGTTCAGGTACACCAGCGCGCCCGGCGGGTCCGACGAGATCGACAGCGTCCGCTTCACGCAGCCCGGGAGGACCGTCGCCGCCGCCAGACCGCCGATCAGAATCGCGCGTCGCATCATGCCTCGCATTCTACCGACGACACGACCGAGCGGTAGACTGCACCCATGGCCGACCTCCATCCCATCGCCCGAACCCTGCTCGCCGTCCTCGACAACCAGGTCGCCCGTACCGACGCGGCCCTCGAAGGGCTCGACGACGCCGTCGCCCGCACCGATCCCGGCGGCGGATGCAACACGATCCTCGGCATCGGACGCCATCTCGTCGGTCTTCGTCGATTCCAACTCATGATGCTCGGCTCCCTCCGCGCCGCCGACATCGCCGATCCGAGCACGATCGACGATCTCCACGACCTCCGCACCCGCCTCGACGACGCGACCGCCATCCTTCGCGCCGCCGTCGAGACCCACGATCCGGACGACTGGTTCCACGTCCCGAGCCCGGCCCGCGACGGGAAGTGGGGCGACGAGCCCACCATCCATCGCCTCGTCCGCCCGCTGAACGACTTCACCAACCACCTCGGCGGCATCCGGGCCATCCGGCGCATCCGCGGCAACGCGAACGACCGCACCCAGTAGCCTCTCCAGGCCTGCCCCGGGCCCGCCCCGGACCGTTCCCGGACGACGCCCGCCGCCGGAGCGTCCGAGCCCTGCCAATCTGGCAATCGGCCGGGCGGGTGACGGTCAACTCGACTCGATCACCCCCCGTCAGACCCGCGCCGACGCGGGCCGGCGTTGGCGCGCCGGTTGCATTTCCTCTGCGTGAGTCGCCGCCGTTCGGCACTCGTCCCCACGACTGTTCTCGCATTGCGTCGTCCCCACGACTTCATTCGCATTGCGTCGTCCCCACGACTTCATTCGCATTTCGGAGGTACTCACCATGCTGACCCGTTCCTTCCTGACCGGTCGTCCGATGTCATCCGGCATCGAGCAGATGGAGCGCCTGTTCGATCACCTCGTCGGGCCCGCCGTCGGCGCGGGCGCGCCGCGCTTCGCCGCGCCCGCGCTCAACATCGCCGAGGACCACGAGACCTACGTCGTCGAAGCCGAACTGCCCGGCCTGACGCTCGACGAGGTCGAGGTGTTCGTCGCGAACGACGAGTTGACGATCCGCGGCACGCGCACGATCGAAACGCCCGAGAACACCCGCACGCTCCGTCGCGAACGCGCCGCCGGCGCCTTCGAGCGCACCATCACGTTGCCGGGCGCCGTCGAGACCGACGCCGTCGAGGCGTCGCTCCGCGACGGTGTGCTCACCGTCCGCCTGCCCAAGGCCGCGGCCCTGCGCCCGCGTCGGATCGAGATCCGCCCCGCGACCGCCTGACCCGCGCCGTGCAACCCCCACGTGATCCCCCTACGGAGAACTCCCATGTCGACGACGAACGACCTCAAGACCCGCTGCGATGATGACGCGTGCGGCTGCGCGCCCACCTCGTCGCGTCGCGCGGCCTGGACCTATCGACCCCACACCGACGTCATCGATGCCGCCGACGCGGTGACGCTCTCGCTGGACCTGCCCGGCGTGGATTCGTCGCAGATCGGCATCGACTACGAGGCCGGCATGCTCTCGATCCAGGCCCCGGCGCCGGCACGATTCTCGCCCGACGTGAAGATGCTCCGCCAGGAGTACGGCGTCGGCGGATTCCACCGGCGCTTCGCCCTCGAGGACGGCTTCGATGTCGATCGCATCGACGCGACCTATCGCGACGGCGTGCTGACCGTCGTCCTTCCGAAGAGCGCCGGCGCGCAGCGCCGACGCATTCCGGTCGCCGGCTGATCGACGTCCGCTTCCGAATCTCTCTCCTCCAGCGCACGGCGGATCCGCGACTTCGGTCGCGGCTCCGCCGTGTCGCGTGTCGTCGGCCGCCCGCCGTACCGTAGAATGCCGCCCCCGTGCCGGACTGGATTCGACAACACGAGACGCTGCTCTGGATCGCCGGCCTCGCGTCGCTCGTCGTGTTCGTCGGCAGCCTGCTGTCGATGCCGTTCCTCGCGTCGCGCATCCCGGTCGACTACTTCGCCCACGACGTCCGTCCGGCCGGGCGCTTCGCCCACCGCCATCCCGTCATCCGCATCGCCCTGCGGATCGGCAAGAACCTGCTCGGCGGCGCGTTCATGATCGCCGGTGCCGCCATGCTCGTCCTGCCGGGACAGGGCGTGCTCACCCTCGTGATCGGCTTCCTGCTCCTCGACTTTCCCGGCAAGTACCGGCTCGAGAAGCGACTCGTCCGACTCCGCGCCGTGCGACGGCCGATCGACTGGTTCCGACGACGCGCCGGACGCGAGCCGCTTGAAATCGCCGAGACGTGATCGTTCGCGCCACGCCGCCGCCGCTCGTCCGGCTACAGCAGCGGCCCGAGCAGGCGCACGGTGTTCTCGACGAACCGGCGCCAGACCGGACGCTTCGCCCACCGGGCGCCGTCGAACTCGCGCGCGTCCGCCGCGTACCGGTCCTGCAACGCCCGCAGATCCGCGGTGAACGTCTCGTCGTAAACGAACAACGTGATTTCCAGGTTCAGCCAGAAACTCCGCATGTCCATGTTCGCCGTGCCGATCAGACTGATCTGGTCGTCCACCGTGATCGTCTTCGCGTGAAGCAGGCCGCTCGTGTACTCGAACACCCGCACGCCGTCTTCGAGCAGATCATCGAAGTTCGCGCGGCTCGCAATGTGCACGAGCCGGGAGTCCGACCGCGCCGGCACGACCAGATGAACCGACACGCCGCGACGGGCCGCGCAACGAATCGCCGTCATCAGGGACTCGTCCGGCACGAAGTAGGGGGTCGTGATGACGATCGAGGTTCGCGCGGCATAGATCGCGGTGAGCAGCATCTCGTGGATCGCCTTCGGCGCCTGGCCCGGACCCGACGGCACCACCTGCACCGGCGTCGACCCCTTCGGCTCGACCTCGCGAAGATCTCCCGTCGGCATGAGGCTCTCGATCGACTCCGTCCCCTCCATCTGCCAGTCGTTGAGAAACGTCAGTTCGAGCGCCTCCGCCGCCGGTCCCTCCAGACGGACCATCGTGTCCACCCACTCCCCGAACGGCTCGTCCTGCATGTACAACTTCGGGTCGCAGAGGTTGAGACTGCCCGTGTACGCCGTGTGCCCGTCGATGACCGCGATCTTCCGATGGTTCCGCACGTCGATCCGCACGAACAACGAACGCACCGGCCCGACCGGCAACGCCGCCACCACCCGAACGCCCCCGCGACGCAGACTGTCCGCCGCCGGACTGTTCAGGAAATCCTTCGACCCGATCGCGTCGACGAGCAGGCGACAGGACACGCCCCGCTCGGTGGCGCGGCTCAGGGCGTCGAACACGTCGTTCACGACGCCGCAGTCGCTGACGATGTAGAACAACAGGTGGACCGTCCGCTCGGCGCCGTCGATGTCCCGCACGAGTTGGCGGAACGCGGCGATCGCGTCGTCGTACAACCGCAGCCGGTTGCCCCCGACGGCGGGCAGGCCGATCGTCGCCGTCGCCTGGCGCTCGATCGGACGCAGATGAGCCGGGAGCTCGATCGGACGCTTCGCCGCCCGCTCGCGCATCGCGCCGACGAGGCTCTGCCCGGCCTCCCGCAACGCCAACGCCCGCCGCGTCCGCTGATCCCCCAGACGCGTCTCGCCCACGAGCAGATACAGACCGGTCCCGACGAACGGCAGCAGGAACAGCAGCGCCAGCCACGCCAGGGACACCCCGATCGGACGACGACGCATGATCACCCGGATCGACACCACGACCACGAACGTCCAGTGGACGAGGAGCAGGGCGTTCGTCAACGACAGGAAGTCGGGCATGAGGCGTACTCTACTCGCCCGACCCGGATTGTCCCCCCGCGGCTGACAAGGTGGATTGGGCGGTTGGGGGAATCCCGGCGCTCCGGAGCGGCGTATAGTGAGCCAAGTGACGAACCGGCCTCGTCTCCGCCCGCCGCGGGAATCCGCCCGCGGCCGAACGACGCCGCGTGGTCCGGGGGACGTGACGGTGGCCGATCACCATCCCACGAGCAATACCGCCGAGCGCCCGCCTGGCCATCGGAGCGATCTCGCGCCCGCGGGATCCGGCGGCACGCCGCTCGCCGCCGACGCGCCCATCATCCGCGTGAACGGGGTTCCGTTCCCCCTTGAACTGCGCACGTTCCGGCGATCCTTCGTCCTGGGCTCCGGCGGACTCGGCGCGGTGGTCCTCTATCGCGGCGACGCGGTCGGGTCGACCGTCGCGGTCAAGGGACTGCGCCCGGAAGTGCTCGAGCGCTACGGGCCCAACGCCCTGCTGCACGAAGCGGACAAGCAGGCGACCCCGAACCACCCCAACATCGCGTGCGTCTACGAGTACGTCTCCGCCGAGGTGGATGGCGCGAGCACGACCTACCTGATCATGCAGTACGTCGAGGGCCGCACGCTGCGCGAGACGCTGCAGCGCGGGCCGCTCTCGGTGCGACAGGCGATCCGGATGATGATGGTGTTCGCCGAAGCCGTCGAGGCCGCGCACCGACGGAAGATCGTGCACTGCGACCTCAAACCGGAGAACGTCGTCGTCACGGTGCGCCTGCTGCCGGTCCTGCTCGATTGGGGTCTCGCCATCCGGATCGATGCGAGCCGGCCGCCGCCGCTCCGCGGACACACGCCCGGCTACGGCGCGCCCGAGCAGGTCGATCGCACCCGGTCCATCGACCGCTCCGTCGACATCTGGGCCGTCGGCTGCATCCTCTACGAGTGCCTGACCGGCGTGCCCGCCTTCCGCGACGACGACGGCGTACGCGCCGGACGATATGACCGCACCGCGCTGCCCGACCAGACGCCGCGCGCGATTCGCACGCTCATCGACGACTGCCTCAGCGCGGCTCCCGAGGATCGCCCGTCCGTCGCCGCGGTGTACGAGGTCCTCGACCGCTGCGCCCTCCTGGGCACGACGGCGGAGACCCTCCTGCACGTGCCGAACAACGTCCCGCAGGTCGACCCGCTGATCGGCTGGGCCGACGACGCGCGCGACCTCGCCGACGCCGTCCTCGAACGCTCGCTCGTGGTCCTGTACGGGTTGCCCGGCTCCGGCCGGACGCGCCTCTGCATCGAGGCCGCGCGCCAGATCGTCCGCGGCGAGGCGGGTCCCCCGGCGGTCCCGCTCTCCGGCGGCGTCTGGTGGGTCGACCTCGCCGGCGTCACCGACGCGCCCGGGTTCGACCGCGCCGTCGCCGACGCCGTGATCGGCGCCGACCTCGTCGCCGACGTCGACCGCGACGAACTCCACGCGAAGGTCCACTCCCACCTCCCGGCCGCCCCCCGCGTCGTCGTGCTCGACCATCTCGCGTCGGAACCCTGGGCCCGCGACGCGGTGCGCGACCTCCTGTCGGCGCGCAACGCCGGCGGCGGTCGCAGCGATCTGCACGTGCTCGTCACCAGCGATCGTCGCCTCGGGATCCCGCGGGAATTCGCGCGAGCCATGCCCGAACTCCCGCATCCCGGTCCCGACGCCGACGTCGACGAGATCCGGACCAGTCCCGCCGTGCGCCTGTTCATCGAGGTCGCCGGACTCGATCGAACCTGCTCCGACGAGGACGCCGTCGTCATCGCCCGCATCTGCCGCGCACTCGCCGGTCATCCGCTGCTCATCACGATCGCCGCCGGTCTCGCCGCCGCCGTGCCGCTGACCCGGATCGAAACCGAACTCGACGGACTCGTCGACCCGCGCGATGAACTCCCCCGAATCATCCGGAGGGCGCTCGCCGAGATGGCGCCGGCGGAGCGCACGCTCCTCGAACGCCTCACCGTGTTCCACGACGGATGGTCGTGCGACGCCATGGTCGCGATCTGCGCCGACGAACCCGGTGGGTCCACGATCGGCGGCCAGCCCATCCTGCGCCTCGTGACCGACCTCGTCGCCCGCAACTGCCTCGTCCGATTCGATCGGACGACCCATCGGTACTCGATGATCGAGACCATCCGGACCGCCGTGCGCGGCGACATCGCGCCGCCCGATCCCACGCTCATCGCGCGACACCGCACCTGCATGCTCGACATGGTCGAACACGACGACCGCTGTCTCACCCGCTTCGCCCAGCCGGCCGACGGCGCCGGCGATCGACTCGACGCCGTCGGTCGACTCGATCGCCTCGAACGCGAACGCGCCAACGTCGTCGCCGCCATCCGGTCCGCGCTCGATGAGTCCGCGCTCGATGACGCGGCCAGGCTCCTCGTCGCCTTCGACGTCTGCTGGGAACTGCGCGGCGATCGCGAGCGCGGCGTCGCACTCTACGAGGAACTCCTCCGCCGTCGCACCGACCGCGATCTCCTCCAGGTCAGGGCCTGCGTCGGCTCCGGCCTCCTCTCCGATCGACTCGGTCGACTCGCCGACGCCCGCGCGGACTACCAACTGGCGCAGTCCATCGCCGAGTCGATCACGCCGACGCCCGCGGAAGCCGCCGAACGCACCCGCGCCATCGCGACCGTCGCGACCAACCTCGGACGCATCGCTCAACTCGAGTACGAACGAGACGGCACGCCCGAACGACTCGTCGAGGCCCGCGCCTGTCACGAACGAGCGATCGAGGGATACCACTCCATCAACAGTCCCGAGCGGGCCAAGGCGATGCTCAACCTCGCCGTCGTCGCCAAACTCCAGGGTCGCCTCGACGAGGCGCGCCGGCTCGGCGCGGCCTGCCTGCGCTGCTTCGAGGCCGGTGCGACCGTCGCCCGCCATGAGCGATGTGAGAGCCCGTACTGGGAGATGGTCACGCAGCGGAACCTCGCGGAGATCGAGGTGCTGGCCGACCGGCCCGACGTCGCGATCCCGCACGCCCGGGCCGCGCTGCGCATCGCGACCGATCTTCGCTACTGGGACGCCGCGTCGAAATGCCTCGACCTGCTCGGCCTGACCGCGGCCCATCGCGCCGAGCCGGAGATCGCGACCCGTCGCTTCGGCGCCGCATCGCACCTGCGCCACGGGCGACCCTCCACGACCTGTCCGCCGATTCGCGATCGCGTCATCGAGGCAATCCGGCGGCTGCGGGCGGAGGTGGATGGGAAGCAGTTCCAGACGTGGTGGACGGCCGCGCACGCGGTGTCAAAATACCGCGTGATCCGCCGGGCCGATCCGGATGCGACGACGGGATGATGCGCATGGCACTGAGGTTCACGACTCTCGACTTCGACAAGGAGTATTCATGACCACGCTCACGCTCCGTACCTCGTTCGCCGGCCTCATGGGTGCCGGTATCCTCCTGTTCCTTTCCGCGTGTGCGTCCGATCCGGCGCCGACGAGCCCGCAGCCCATTCCGGAGCGACGGTTCGAGATCTCGCCCGCCTCCGCCGGCCGGGTGCCGCCGCAGGTCGTGGAGGACGGATCATCGGGCCCGCTCTTCGTCCAGCTCAGGACGTTCGACCCGGGCGGCGGACCGGTGCACGCGGCATTCCCGGAGTGGTCGCACCCGGACGGCGAGGTGTATCTGCAGGTGGCCTTCGAACCCGAGCCGCACGCCTCCAGTTGGACGCCGATGCTCGCGAAGCTTCGGTGGCACACCGAGGTGAACGGCAGGGCGCTGAATCCGCACGAGGTCTTCGAGAACCTCCCGATCTCGTTCTATCCCGCCGGACGCATC
>JAGQOI010000441.1 GCA_020427625.1 Phycisphaerales bacterium
TCGACCAGGCGTTCCAGGAAGTCGCGCTCCAGGGTCACGCGGTGCGCCTGTGCCTCGATCGCGCCGGACTCGTCGGCGGCGACGGCGCGGTGCATCACGGGTTCTGCGACCTCTCGATGCTCCGCGTGTTTCCCGGCGCGGCTCTCACGGCGGCGATCGACGAGCCCAGCCTGCGGGCCGCGATGGAGTTCATGCGCACCTACGACGCCGGCCTCAGCGCCGTCCGCTACCCGCGCGACGACGTGAGCGACCGCTTCGCCGCCGACTGCCCGCCGTTCGAACTCGGACGCGCCCGGCCGCTCATCACCCACGATGCGCCGGACCTCGCGATCCTCGGCTACGGCGTCATGGCCATCGAAGCCGCGGCGGCGATCGATCGCCTCGAGGGCGAATACAAGATCGACCTCTACGACGCGCGGTTCGCGAAGCCGGTCGACCTCGACCTCATCCGCGCCCTCGTCGACCGCAACGTGCCGATCCTCACCGTGGAGGACCACGGTCTCGAGGCCGGATTCGGGTCGTGCGTCACCGACGCCTGTCTCGACGCCGGGATCGACCCGCGGCGGATCACCCGACTCGGCATTCCCGGGCGCTGGATCTACCAGGCGTCCCGCCGCGCCCAACTCGAGGAATGCGGGCTCGATGCCGCGTCGATCGCCCGGACCGTCCGCACGATCCTCGACGGCCACGCGACCATCGAGACCACGGCGCCCGCGGCGCGAGTGAACGAGCGGACGACGGCGGAATCCGTCAATCGCGCGCCGTGACGGCCGCGTGATAGACGATCCCCCGCTCCTTCAGCATGCCGAGCACGCGATCGAGCATGCCGGACGTGCGGCCGACGAGTTCGGGGACGATGACGCCCCGCTGATCGAACGCGCCCGACGCGACCAGTCGCGCCATCGCCGTGCAGGGCATGGCGGTGGTCCGCGACATGCTCGTGGCGCCGGACGCCCGGTCGTAGAAATCGAGCAGATCCCAGGTGAGACGCACATCGCGTCCGTCGCGTCGACCGTCGGCGAGGACGCGCATGACGGTGAGATCCTCCTCGCCCTCCTCGTACGTCCACTTCGGAAACAGAAGCGACTGGATGACGTCGATCGGCCGCACCGTCACGCCGCCGGCGTCGATCGGCTCGTGTCCGAACAGGCCGGTCTCGCGGAAGACGCGCATGAGTTCGATGTGACCGGGATAGCGGAGCGTCTTCTCCTTCATGAACGGCACGTCGAGCGTCGCCGCGAGACTGCGCAGGCCGTCGGTGTTGAACGCCTCCAGCGTGCCGACGCCGTCGAAGTCCATGAGTTCCGGCTCGCTCAACGCCTCGCGCACGACGACGCGACCGTGCTCGACGATCCGCGACGGACGCACGTACTCCTCGATGACGTCGTACGGCGAGAAGCCGGCCTTGTATTCGTACGGCCACCGGCGCTCGCGGGGCAGGCCGCCGACGTAGATCTCGATGTTCGTGCAGGGATCGAGCGACGCGGCCGCGTATCCGGCGAGCATGTTGCTCATCCCGGGCGCCACGCCGCAGTCCACGACCGCCGTCACGCCGTGCTCCTTCGCCAGTTCGTCGAGCGTCCACGCGTCTTCCGGCATGAAGCAGA
>JAGQOI010000442.1 GCA_020427625.1 Phycisphaerales bacterium
CATGAACCTGTCCATCTCTCGACTCATCGCGTCGATGCTCGCCGCGATGATCGTCGTCCCGGCCGCGCTCGCCGGCGGGGGGAACCTCACCGTGACCGCCGTCGATCCGCCCGCCCGCGCGCTCACGGCGTCGCGGACCGCGAGCCTCAGCGTCACGTTCGATCGTCCGGTCGATCCGTCGACCGTCGACGAACTCAGTTTCTGGGCGTTCGGGCGTTAGAGCGGGACGGTGCGCGGGACGTATTCGTTCAGCGGCGACGGCGCGACGGTCACGCTCGCGCCGGATGCGCCGTTCACCGCCGGTGAGAACGTCATGGTGATCCTCTCGCACGATCTGCGGGGGACCGACGGCACGTTCCTCCGCGGCGCCGGCTACAGCTACCAGTTCTGGACCCGCGCCGGCGGTCACTCGATCGACTTCGAGGAGATCGACGTCATGACGACGCGGACCGTCCCCCAGACGACGACGCGCTCGTACGGCGGGCTCGCGTCGGACCTCGACGGCGACGGGTGGATGGACCTGACGATCGTGAACGAGGACAGCGCGGACCTGCGGGTGTTCCTGAACCAGGGCGCAGGCGACGGGATGTTCGACCCGTTCCTCACGCCGCCGACGCCGGTGAACGATCGCGCGAGCCCGTCCGAACCGTCGGACTTCAACCGCGACGGCATCGTGGACATCTGCGTCGCGAACATCAACACGCAGTCGGTGTCGATCGTCCTCGGCAACGGCGACGGCACGTTCCAGCCGCAGCAGGAGGTGATCGTCGGCGCGAGCCCGCGCGGGATCGCCGTGCTCGACGTCGACGGCGACGGCGACATCGACATCGTGAACACGAACGCCGGCGGGAACAACTGCTCGGTGCTCATCAACGACGGTCGGGGCGTCTTCGCGGCACCGATCTACTTCGAGGGCGGCGGATCGAGCGAGTGGGCCCTCGCCGCCGGCGATCTCAACGAGGACGGCATCCTCGATCTCGTCGTCGGCGCCCGCGTGAGCCAGGCGATCATCGTGCATCTCGGCAACGGCGACGGCACGTTCACCGCGCTGCCCGCCGAGCCCGGCGTCGGCCAGATGTGGATGCTCGTGCTCGGTGACGTCGACGGCGACGGGCACGAGGACGTCGCGACCGTCAACAGCGGCAACAACAACGGCACGATCCTCCGCGGCTTCGGCAACGGCGACCTCGCCGAACTCGCCGATCATCCCACCGATCCGTTCCCGCTCGCGACCGACCTCGGCGACCTCGACGGCGACGGCGACCTCGACTGGATCACGTCGAGCTTCAACGGCGACTGGTTCGTCTTCCGCAACGACGGCACGGGACAGTTCGGGTTCGCCGTCGAATTCAACGCGCCCAACGCCGCATCGTGTTCGCTGCCCGTCGACATCGACAACGACGGCGACCTCGACCTCGCCCTCATCGACGAACTCGCCGACGTCGTCATCCTCATGCGCAACACCGCCATCCCCGCCGATCTCGACGGCGACGGCGTCGTCGGACCCGCCGACCTCGCCGTCCTTCTCGCCGAGTGGGGACCCTGCGGCGCCTGCGCGGCCGACCTCGACGGCGACGGCGTCGTCGGCCCGGCCGATCTCGGCGCCCTGCTCGCGAACTGGACCTTCTGACGCTTCGAACCGGAGAAAGACCCGATGACCTGTTCCCTCCTGCGCCCCGTCGTCATCTCGCTCGTCGCCGTCGCGTCCGGCGCCGCCTCGGGCGCGCCCGTCGACGTGATCTTCACCAACATTCCCGGGCACCCGACGGCCGCGGCGCCCGGGGTCGAGGGCGCGGTCTTCCGTCATCCGCTCGTGCCGTTTCTCACGCTCGGCGGCAGCGCCGACGGGGAGCGCTGGATCTTCAAGGCCTTCATCGACGCGCCCGACACGAGCAACGACGTCATCGTCGTCGGACACGGACTCACCGGCGCCGTCGTCGCCCGCGAGGGCGACCCCGCGCCCGAGGACGGTCTCCTGTACGGGTTCATGGACTCCGACTGCGGCATCAACGATTCGGGCCAGTACGCCTTCGGCAACCGCATGACCGGCGGGCCGACGACGTCCGACGAGTGCATCATCCGCTTCGACGGCGCCGACCATGCGATCGCGGTGCGCGAGGGTGACGCGGCACCGGGCCTCGTCGATCCGCCGGGCGTCGCCGGAGACGAACTCTTCGGCAACTCGCTCAACTCCACCGACATCACCAACGACGGCGTCGTCACGTTTCACGCCGACCTCATCGAGAACGTCGACACGAACTACCGATCGGCGGTCTACATCGGTTCGACGCCGGTGCTCCAGGAGGGACAGTCGGCCGAGACGCTGCTCGGCGGCGCCCAGCACGACGGCTTCACCGCCCTCAGCGGCAACACCTTCACGACCAGCGCCGACGGCAGCGCGTGGATCGTCGAGTCCGACATCGATCCCGGCATCCCCTCCCTCGAAGCGGTCGTGCTCACCGGCAGCATCGTCCTTCGCGAGGGCGATGCGCCGCCCGATCTCGAAGAGAACGTCGACGGCATCTTCGCCGTGAACATCTCCGGAGCCGGCGACTGGTACGTGCGCGGCGACACCGTGAACGACACGTCGTTCCTCATGCGCAACGGCGCCATCGTCGCCGCCGGCGGCACGCCCGTGCCGGGATCCGAGGGCGAGGCGTACGACACCTTCCTCGCCGTCACCGGACGGCCCGACGGCTCGTACGCGTTCGCCGCGACCACGACGTTCCTCCGCGGCGGCGAGTCCGCGATCATCATGCTCGACAATCAGACCGTCATCGCCCGCACCGGAGATCCCGTCGATCTCGACGGCAACGGCGAAGCGGACGACGACGTGGTCGTCGGAGCGTTCGCGGCCAACGATCTCATCCTGTCGGCCGGGCGCGCCTACTTCTTCGCGTCCCTCGACAACGGCGCCGGCGACGACCTCGGCGATGCGTTCCTCAGCGTCGTCCTGCCCGCCGACGGCGTCGTCGGCGATCTCGACGGCGACGGTACGGTCGGACCCGCGGATCTCGCGATCCTCCTCGCCGCCTGGGGACCCTGCCCCCGATGTCCCGAGGACCTCGACGGCGACGGCGTCGTCGGACCCGGCGACCTCGCCATACTGCTCGCGAACTGGGGATGATGCACGGCGCGGCCGTCGCGGAATCGGCTCGGACCCGCAATGATGGGTCCGTCCCGACGTTCGATTCTGTGACGGGAGACGCCCAATCATGCCTGCACGCGCGACGCACCACGCCCTGGCCGCCCTCATCGGCGCGGCGATCGCGTGCGGTGTCGCGTCGCGCCCGGCGACGGCCGAGGTGCCGTGGATCGGGCCCGGCGTGGGCCGGCTTCATGATCCCGCCCATTGGCCGCCCGACAGCACGCTCACCGGCGCCGTGGTCGTCTTCGATCGGATCGACCAGCCGCACCTGGCGATCCATGTCGACGACGCGCTCGATGTCGCCGCGCTCGTGATCGGCGATGCGTTCGTGCATCTGTC
>JAGQOI010000443.1 GCA_020427625.1 Phycisphaerales bacterium
ATCCGACGGTCATCCAGGCATCGTCCTGGCGGAGCGTGTCGAGGACGTGGGTGAGGGTGGTCATGCGGAGTCTCCCTCCGCGCGTCGACGATGTTCGTCGAGCAGGTCCTGGATGCGGTCGACGTCGCGTGCGCTGAGCGTGCCGGAGTCGAAGAGGTGGGCGACGAGTCGGTGACCGGCGCCGTCGAAGAGTCGATCGACGAGTTCGCCGGTGAGGCCGTCGGCGGCCGCGTCGCGGGTGAGGCGGGCGCTCCAGAGGAACCCGCGGCTCGACTTTCGTCGCGAGACCTGCTTCTTGTCCATCATGACGCCGAGGACGGTCGCGACGGTGGAGGTTGCGACGGCGCGATGCTGCCGCACGGCTTCGCAGATCGCGCCGATCCCGAGCGGACCGTGATCCCAGAGGATCTTGAGGATCTCCAGCTCGGCGTCGGTGGGATGTCGACTCGCGGACCTGGCCATGGACGTCGCCTCTCCGGTGACTCTATTTCTATAGAATTAGAGTATCGTCCGGATGGGCGTCGGCAAGGAGAAAATGAGGAAAAATGGTCGCCGGAACGCCGGCAGTCGCGTGTGAGCGTCACGCGAACAGCAGCACGATGCCGCCGATCACGATCAGGGCGGCAACGAAGAGCCAGACCGCGATCGCGGCATGCCCCGCGCGGCGATGAACCAACTCCGCCAGCCACGCCGGCGCGAACAGCGACCAGATGACGCTGAGACCGGCGGCGGCGCACACCGACAACATGACCATCTGCAGACCAACATTGGCGAACTGATGCAGCAGCGTCGGCGGCTTGGCGTAAGCGAAGTTGATGATCATGCCCCACCCGCTGAAGAACGCGAGCGGTGACGCGACGACGAACAGCAGCATGCGCCCGCCGATGGTGTGCGGCAGAGCGTTCGGGATGTTCGGGTCGCTCATCCGTCCGGCGTCCCGGAGCCGACATGCAGAATCGCCGCGCCGTCGAGCAACGCCGCCATCTCGCTCAGTAGTTCTCGTTGTGACATCGCGCGAGGTGCTCGAGCATGAGGCGACGGATGGTCGTCTCGACCGGTCGCCGCGTCCCGCTCGCGCTCCGCCAGCCATTCCCGCAGCGGCCGATGCACCGCCGCGAGCGCCTCGTTGATGTCGTCGCCCGAATCATCACCGATGGGACCCAGTGCGCGCTCGCCGCGACGGCGCATCGTCGCCGCGAGGTCCGCCCGCAGCGACGCGCTCGCCGCGGCGGCGGCGCCGTCCTCGCCCAGCGCCGCGAACACCGCCATGATCGTCTCCGCCGCGCCGGCGTGCAGATCGATCACGGCGGCGCCGAATCGTTCACGACGCAGATCGTCGGACTCGTCCCTGCGCTTGTCCACCGTGTGGCGCACACCCGCCCGGAACGCCAGCGTGCGCCGATGTTCCTGACGCCGCGCGTGATCGTCGAGCACGGTCCGGACCCGCTCTCGCGTCGCCGCGTCGATCTCCAATGCATCGAGGCGCGTCGCGAGATCGTCGACCCAGTCGGCTTCGTACAACTCCGGCGCCAGTTGCACCCGATACGCGCGACGCCACGCGTCCGCCGCCGACGCGCCGGCCGCGTCCGACACGACCGCGGCGACCGTGTCCGCGAACTCGGTGTTCACGTCGTACGACCGCCGTGTCGAGCGGTTCGGACCGTGCGCGGGCCCGACCGGCTTCGCCTCCTGCGGCGCCTGCCGGAGTGACTGAAGGCCGCGCCGAAGCTGCGTGTCGACGTCCCGCTCGTACACGAGGGCCGCGTCGTCGAGCCCGGCCGCGAGCGCGGCACGCGCATCATCCGACGCCGTTGCCATCGCCGCACGCAGCGTCGGGTCGTCACGCCGGAACCTGTCGAGCAGCGGCATGAGATCGAGGAACATGTAGAAGTCGCCGAGGTGCACCGTCATCCCGCCGGGAAAGTCGGCGCCGGGAAGCGTCGTGTCGTGGGCCAGCATGAGCCCCTCGCGCAGCGACCGGCGCAGGATCGACAGGTACCGCGCCTCGTCCCACCCCGGCAGCCCGGCGAGGCGGTCATGGAACACCTGGAGATGAGCGTCGACCTCGCGATACAGGCCCGCTCGGGCACGGTCGCGCTCGTGTCGCAACGCGGCCCGGCGCTGCCACTCGTCCTCGGTCACGACGTGCGGATCGATCGGCGTGCCGTGCTCGTCCCGCTCCCATTCCGCGGGCTGCACGATGCGGACCGGCGTGCTGCCGACGGCCTTCCGATACTCGTCATGAACCGCCGCGATCGCCGCGTCGGTCGCACGGATCGCCGCCGCGTACTCCGCGTACCACGCCATCGCCGCCGGGCGCGTCGTGAGCGGGTCGAGGTCGAGACCGTCGATGAGCGTCAGAAAGTCGGACTCGCGGAGCACGACATCGGCGGCCTGATACGCGCCGTCGAAGCGCTGGGCCTGACCCGGCCGCGCGACGACGGTGAGCATGATCACGTACAGCGCACACACGGCGATCCTCATGATGTTGACCCTCGGATGGCGTCGGCGGGCGCGACCGGCGCCATGATGTTCAGCCACGACGTCATCGTTTGCAAGGAGAATCCGCCGCCATCGCGCGGCACGTCACGATTCCGGTCGCATCACCCGCCGCGTTCTGCGCGGACTTCCGCGAGTCCCGCGACGATGTCCAACTCGCGTGCCCAGCGGTCGAGGTAGGCGTCATCGATGAGCGAGCGGTTCAACTCGTACACGTGCGTCGCGTCGAGCACCTGCTTCCGACTGCCGCCGCTCTCGACGGCCCACCGCAACTTCATGAGAATCGTGTCCTCCGGCGAAGAGAGCCGCAGATGCGTATTCAATGCGGTCACCGTCACGGCCCGTTCGAATCGCGACCGGTCGAACGGCGAGTCAGTCAGCATCCAGAAGTCCACCTTGTCACCCGACGCGGTGTCGATCAGGTTGAACATCCCCTGGTCGTCGACCGCGCGGCGAACCGCCGTCTCGTCGACGAACCAGTCCGGACGTGCCAACGCCGCCAGGAGGCGATCGACGGACGCCGGCCCGCGGAGCAGGACGACGAGATCGATGTCATGCGTCGCGCGCGGCACGCCCTGAAGGCTCGATGCGATCGATCCGGTCACCATGTACGGAATCGCCGCGCCGTCGAGCAACGCCGCCATCTCGCTCAGTAGTTCTCGTTGTGACATCGCGCGAGGTGCTCGAGCATGAGGCGACGGATGGTCGTCTCGTCGGCGTCCGGGTGACGATGACGGAGGCCGGCGAGGAACAGTTCCTTCGCCAGCGCCGACAACTCCAGCGCCTTCTCCAGGCGCTGCGCCGGGGTCATGCGGCGAAGGATCTCCAGGTACCGCTCGTGGTTCGGGCGCGGCTTCGGATCATGCATGACGATCCTCCCGACGCGCTACCACTCCGGCCCGCCGGTGTACCGACCGTAGACGTCCGCCATCGCCTGCACCATCTCGCCGAGCGTGCAGTTGGCGAGCGACGCGTCGATGAGCGCGGGCATGACGTTCTCGTCGTTCCGCGCGGCCGCGCGAACGGCGTCGAGGGCGCGATTCGTCGCATCGGCGTCGCGGTTCTTCTTGAACGTCGTGAGGCGGTCGCACTGGTCGACTTCGACGTTGTGCGAGATCTGGAGGATCTCCACCTGGTGCGCCTCGTTGCCTTCGGGGTACGCGTTCACGCCGACGATGATGCGATCGCCCGCGTCCATCTCCTGGCCGAAGCGATAGGACGCCTCGGCGATGGAGCGTCGGAAGTAGCCCTGGTGGATGCCCGACACGACGCCGCCCATGTCGTCGATCTCGGCGATCATCGCGTTCGCGTCCGCCTCCATGCGATCGGTGAGCGCCTCGACGTACCACGAGCCGCCGAGCGGATCGACGGTGCGATGCACGCCGGTCTCGTGGGCGAGGATCTGCTGCGTGCGGAGGGCGACGCGGACCGCGGTCTCGGTCGGCAGGCCGAGCGTCTCGTCCATCGAGTCGGTGTGCAGACTCTGGCACCCGCCGAGCACGCCGGCCATCGCCTGGTAGGCGACGCGCACGATGTTGTTCAGCGGCTGCTGCTCGGTGAGCGAGCACCCGGCCGTCTGCACGTGCGTCCGCATGAGCAGCGAGCGATCGTTCTTCGCGCCGTAGCGATCGCGCATCACGCCGGCCCAGATGCGACGAGCCGCGCGGAGCTTGCAGATCTCCTCGAAGAACTCGTTGTGGGCGTTGAAGAAGAACGACAGTCGCGGCGCGAAGAGGTCGACGTCGAGCCCGCGCTTCATCGCCCACTCGACGTACTCCATGCCGTCGCGGAGCGTGAACGCGAGCTCCTGCGTCGCCGTCGATCCGGCTTCGCGGATGTGGTAGCCGCTGATCGACACGCTGTTCCAGCGGGGCGTGTGCTGCGCGGCGAACTCGATCGTGTCGACGACGAGTTTCACCGACGCTTCCGGCGGGTAGATGAACTCGTTCTGCGAGTGGAATTCCTTGAGGATGTCGTTCTGGAGCGTGCCCCCGATGTCGTTCCAGTCCATCCCGCGCTGCTTCGCCATCGCGAGGTACATGGCCCAGATGACCGCGGCCGGTCCGTTGATGGTCTGGCTCACCGTGACCTGGTCGACCGGGATGTCGGCATACAGGCGGTGCATGTCCTCGATGGTGTCGATCGCGACGCCGCAGCGTCCGACCTCACCGGCGGAGAGCGGGTCGTCGGAGTCTCGTCCCATGAGGGTCGGGAGGTCGAACGCGGTGGAGAGTCCGGTGTTCGCCTTCGTGCCCTTGGCATTCTCAAGGAGGTACTTGAACCGCGTGTTCGTGTCGTCGGCGGACCCGAAGCCCGCGAACTGGCGCATGGTCCAGAGGCGGGAGCGGTACATGGTCTGGTGGACGCCCCGCGTGTAGGGGAACTGTCCCGGCTCCCCGATGCGCGGATGGGCGCGGGCCGGGTCGGCCGGATCGGTCGTCGGCACGGCGTCGGGCGCATACGACTCGTCGACGACGTAGCCGGAGATCGTGACGGTCTCCGGATCGACGGTCGTCTCGCGACGGGAGGTTGCGGACGCGGGCGTGGACGGATGCATCGTGCTCATGGGGACACCACCTGTGGACGGAACGACAGCCGGCGGCGACGACACCGCCGGGCCATTGTAGTCTCACCAAGCCGTCGGCCGCGGGTTTACCGCGGAAGCTCGGAGGCACGGAGAGGCGGATTGGGTTCGGAAGGGGGAAACGGGAGCGGGTCTGGTCTCCCGGGGGTGTCGGTGGACGGGGATACGGTTGGGGGCACGGCGCGGACGCCCGGATTGAGGTGGCCCGGACGATTCGATGGACGCCCGGACGTTCCGATGGTGTGACCGGCGCAGACGTCCGGGCGTTGACGACCGCGAGGCGCCACCACGAACAGTCCAGGCGCGACGTCGCCATGGGCGCTCGGCGACATCAGCCCGACGAGTTCGAGGCCCAACACCAACGCGGCAGCACCGCCGCAAGGAACGGTTCGGGAGTCCGCTGTTCGTGGGGCACCTCATTCGTCAGACGGTGCTCAGTCGCTCTCATGAACGGCCGTGATCACTCGACAGTCACAGCACAGGTGATACAAGCACTGGCCGCCGATGACCTCGGCCTCCGAGAACAACACCTCGTCGTAGCCGTCCAATGCGGCCAGGAGTGGCATATCAGAGCCACATGATGGACACACACACGTGGGGTAGCCCTGAATGAAGAACGGCTCGCCACCAACCTGAGAGCGCGGACCAAGGTCGGGATACGCATCGTATGCGGCCGAAAGGTTCGGAAAACTCTGGTTGGCCCGACGGAGCATGCTCTGCACCTCAGCCGCAAGGGGAGAGAGCATCGCGCCCCTGGCCGACGAGCACCGCCGACGAAAGGCGACGTGGTTGCCCACCAGATTCCTGAAGACCCCTGACTTACTGACTCAGCCCACTAGAGAGGGGGAAAGGTCACGACACAGTCCGCATTCAGGGCACCGCCCGGACTCACCGAAGGGATAGGCACAGGTCTCGCAACATCCCGCCACACGGCGCCGCCGTCGAATCCACGCGGATCGCCCGTCGATGATGCCCCACAACGCACCACCATAGATCACACTGTTCACGACGAATCCGAATGGAACGACTCGCCGGGGCATCGAGTTCCAGATTGATACGGGCCGCATGACGCTGCCTTGCAGAGCACGAAAGGGCCACCCTGCGATCACAGACATGGATCGAGACTTCTCTATCTCAACATCGGCCAGGATGCCCGACTCACCCCAGCTCGGCACGAACGAATGATAGTCCCAGAAACTCTGAATCCCAAGCACGCCGATACATGCGACGCTCACCTGCACGATCAGCCCGATCAATAGAGACAGCACGATTGTGACGGTACGTCGCTTCATGATTCCCACAGATCGATCACTGATTACCTGCCACACGAGCAGTGACTTGCCGCCGCCTCACACGATCGCATGCAACGCTCGCCGACCTCATCTGGCATGCTGGTACATACCTTTCCTATTCCTGTTCCAATCCCCATTCCTATTCCAAACCCCTGATCCCCCTCCGTGCCTCCGTGCCTCCGTGGTCAACCCCGATCAGCCCCACGCGCCGAGGAGGATGGCCAGGTCGGCCGGACCGACGGTGCCGTCGCCGTCGAGGTCGGCGGCGCACGCGGCACAGGGTCCCCAGGCCGCGAGCAAAGCGGCGAGATCCGACGCGCCGACCGTGCCGTCGTCGTCGAGGTCGGCGTCCGGCACGTCGACCGGAATGAGCACGACGGCGTGCGAGTGGTTCGAGCCGCCGATGACGCGGGCCGACCCGACGATCTCGCCCGCCTCGTTGATGTCGGACACGTCGACGATGTTCCACGTCGCGGCATCCTCGTCGAGGAGCAGGTCGTTGAGGTTCGTCATGGTGCCGCCGCTCTCGATGATGAACGGACCGTGGCGCGGCGGAACATCGCTCGTCGGCGGCGTCGAGTTGCCGACGGTGACGCCGGCATCGTTGATCGCCGTCGCGACCGTCGACGTGTGTGACAGCGTCCCGTAGATCGACACGCCGTGACCGGCTTCGGGCAGGAGACCGAGATCGGAGAGCACCCCGTTCTCCCAGAGCACGGCGTGCGTGCTCGGGAACCCGTTCGGCAGGCCGTCGGGGATCTCGTCGGTCTGGCTGGAACCGACGATCTGGCCGGACGCGTTGATGTCGCGGGCGGCACTGTGGTTCGTCCACGCACCGATCACGCCGAGATCGAGCGGCGGCGCGCCATCGACCGCCCAGTACGTCGCGTGCGCATCCCACGCGGCGTTCCACGCCCATCCGACGACGTCGCCGGCGTCGTTCACCGCCAGCGCATCGCTGAACGGGCCGCCGAGCGTGCCGAGGTCGGTCATGACGCCATTCGCCCAGCGGAAGGCATGCGAATAGTCCTCCGGCGGAACGCGCTGGGCGTTGCCGACGACGACGTCGAGCGCGTTCACGCCGCGGGCGGCGCTGAACATGCCGCCGAGCGTGCCGAGGTCGGTCATCGCGCCGTTGCGGAACAGGAACGCGTGCTGGGAGGTCGGGGTATCGGAGAAGCCGACGATCGAGCCCCGCGCGCCCATCGCCTGGGCGACCGTCGATTCGCCGCCGAGCGTGCCGATGTCCACCATCGTGCCGTCGGACCAGAGAAACGTGTGCATGTCGCCGGCGACGTTGAAGAAATTGCCCGTCGCCTGTCCGCCGGCGTTCAGCCCGACGCCGAAGAAGCACGGGCAGACCGACGATGCATCGATCTCGCCGAGATCGAGGACGGCGTAGCGCACGTCGGCGCCGGCGACGCACGCCATGACAAGCGATGACACCGCCGCCGCGCCGGC
>JAGQOI010000038.1 GCA_020427625.1 Phycisphaerales bacterium
CCCGGCCTCATCCGTGCATCGACCGGCCCGGACCATGTCGACCCAGGCCCGGAAGTCCGGTCCGGCCGGGCGGGTTCCGAGGTGGGTCAGATCGAGATGGGCATGGACGTTGACGAGTCCCGGGAGGAGCGTCGCCTGCGGGTGCGATTTGGGCGTCCGTCGGTCCGGGAGCGGTACGATCGTGTCCGGCGGACCGGCCTCGAGGAGCCGCGCGTGATCGTCGATGGCGATCGCACCGGGCGCCCAGCGTCGCCCGGCGCCGTCGACGACGAGCGCCGCATGGATGATTCGAAGGCGGTGATTCATGTTCCAGCGGCGGGCCGGACGATGAGAGCAACGGGGTGCGGCCACGCGGCGGGTATGCTACCGCACGTCGACGGTTGCTTCCCCGGGGCGTCCGCGGGCGACGAAGGCAATCGGCCGCGGTATGCTATCCAGCATTCGACTTACTCTTGCCGAGGTACGACCCCGATGCATCGTCTCGTCTCGATTGTGCTCGCGGCTGCGGGCGGATTCGCTCTGCTCCAGATGGGCGGCTGCCAGGTTCCGCAGAACCGCTACGACGAACTCATGACGACCAACCGCTCCCTCCAGGAGCAGCTCGTCGGCATCGAGGATGAACGCGACGTCCTGCGCAACAGTCTCGACATGATGCGAGGCCAGTACCAGCGGGCGACGGCCGACCTCCTCACCGTCCAGGGCGACAACGACGCGCTTCGCTCCTCGATCGGGACGCTGCGCGACGACTACACCGGCCTGCTCGGACGGGTGAGCGAACTCGAACTCGGCGGCCTGCCGCCGATGGTGAGCAGCGCGCTCCAGACCCTCGCCGCCCAGCACGCCGACCTCATGATCTTCGACGCCGAACTCGGTCGCATCCGCTTCGCGAGCGACTTCACGTTCGCGTCCGGCTCCGCGGCCCTGACCGACAACGCGCGAACGACCCTCCGTCGCCTCGCCGAGATCCTCAACACGCCCGACGCACGCCTCCTCGAGGCCCGCGTCGTCGGACACACCGACAACGTCAAGCCCAGCAAGCCCGCGACGCTGCGCGATCATCCGACCAACACCCACCTGTCCGTCCATCGGGCCATCTCCGTCCGCGACGTCCTCGTGAACGCCGGCGTGCCCGCGGCCCGGATCATGGTCGCCGGATACGGCGAGACCCGACCCATCGTGCCGAACGGTCCGAACGGTGCCGCGCAGAACCGTCGCGTCGAGATCTACCTCACGCCCATGGCCGAGCAGCCGCCGATGATGGAATCCGGCAGCACCGCGCCGATCCCGACGACCCCGGCACCGACCGCGAACGCCGGCGGTTCGCGCACCGACGACTTCCCGCCGAAGTGATCCCCCGCCGTCCCCGATCCCCATCGACGCCCGGGTCCGACGCCCGGGCGTTGTCTTTGGCGCCGATCCGGCCCGATGCGCGATCCCGCGACCGGCGAGCGGCGTATGACCGTCAGTCGGAGGGCGCGCCATGAGCGACAGCGCAGACGGACGCCGGCATGTCGTCATCGTCGGGGGCGGATTCGGCGGCTTGGCCTGCGCGAAGGCGCTCGCCCGCGCCGATTGGCGCATCACCATCGTCGATCGCGAGAACCACCACCTCTTCCAGCCCCTGCTCTACCAGGTCGCGACCGCCGTGCTCTCGCCGGCCGATATCGCCGCGCCGATCCGCACCATCGTGCGCCGACAACGCAACACCGAGGTCGTCCTCGGACAGGTCGTCGCCGTCGACGTCGACGCGCGGCGTCTGCGGCTCGCCGACCGGACCATCGACTACGACACCCTCGTGCTCGCGACCGGCGCGACGCACTCGTACTTCGGTCACGACGAGTGGCAGCCGCATGCGCCCGGACTCAAGACCATCGACGACGCCCTCGAACTCCGTCGCCGCCTGCTGCTCGCCTTCGAGGCCGCCGAGTACGAGCCCGATCCCGACACCCGACGTGCCTGCCTCACCTTCGTCGTCGTGGGCGGCGGCCCGACCGGCGTCGAACTGGCCGGGGCCCTGATCGAGATCGCGGCCCGGTCCATCCCCCGCGACTTCCGACGCATCGACACCACGACGACGAAGGTCATCCTCGTCGAAGCCGGCGAACGACTGCTCGGCGGCATGCCGGCGACGCTCGGGGATCGCGCGAAGACCGACCTCGAGCACATGGGCGTCGACGTGCGCCTCCGGCACCGGGTGACCCACATCGACGAGACCGGCGCCGTCGTCGGCGACGAGCGCATTCCGGCCGCCAACGTGTTCTGGGCCGCCGGCGTCACCGGCTCCGCCCTCGCCCGAACCCTCGGCGTGCCCCTCGATCCGGCCGGACGGGTGATCGTCGATCCCGACCTCACCGTCCCGGGACATCCGGAACTCTTCGTCATCGGCGACCTCGCTCACGTCGAGGACCCGGCGACCGGGACGACCGTCCCGGGCATCGCGCCCGCGGCCATGCAGATGGGGCGCCACGTCGCCGCCACCCTCCGCCGGCGCCCGGACGCCGACCGTCCCCCCTTCCGCTACCGCGACACCGGCACCATGGCGACGATCGGGCGCAATCGTGCGGTCGCGGCGATCGGCGGCCGGCGCTTCACCGGTCTCGTCGCGTGGCTGCTCTGGTCGCTCGTGCACGTCTACTTCCTCATCGGCTTCCGTCGCCGGATGTTCGTCATGCTGTCGTGGGCGTGGAACTACGTCGTGTTCGCGAAGGGCGCGCGGCTCATCACCGGGCGTCCGCCGACGTCATC
Organism: Phycisphaerales bacterium; assembly: GCA_020427625.1. Classification (GTDB taxonomy): domain Bacteria; phylum Planctomycetota; class Phycisphaerae; order Phycisphaerales; family SM1A02; genus JAGQOI01. The sequence continues at coordinate 2,746 of JAGQOI010000038.1, forward strand.
GGACGCACGTCCCCCCACGTGACCGTCGCCGACACGCGTCATGCACGCGGAGGCGGCGCGGGTATGCTGTCGTCATGCCCGCGCCCCGGTCCCCGATTGCCGCGATCGGCCAGCAGACGCTCACCGTCGTCCAGCACTTCGGCGTGTTCACGAGTTTCGTCGCCTCGGTGTGCATGTGGTTCGCGCTGCACCTGCGCAAGTGGTGCCGGTGGCGTCTGCTCATGCCGCAGTTGTACGCGGTCGGCGTCGCGTCGATCCCGGTCGTCGCCGTGACGGGCGCGTTCATCGGCATGGTGCTCTCGATCGAGGGATACGACTCGTTCCGCAGTCTCGGGCAGGAAGCCGCCCTGGGCGGCGTGATCACGATCTCCGTCACGAAGCAGATCGGACCCGTCCTCGCCGCCGTGATGGTCGCCGGGCGCGTCGGCGGGGCGCTCGCAGCCGAACTCGGGACCATGCGGGTGACCGAGCAGCTCGACGCCCTCCGTGCCATGGCGGCCGACCCCATCCCCTACCTCGTCGTCCCCCGCGTGTTCGCCTGCATCGTCATGACGCCGGTGCTCACGATCTTCAGCGATCTCCTCGGCGTCGGCGGCGGGTGGCTCATCACCGTGAAGTTCTTTCACGTCGCCGACTACGCCTTCTGGGACTTCGTGCGGTCCTACGTCGGCTGGTGGGAGCCGACCTCGGGACTCATCAAGAGCGTCTTCTTCGGCGCGGCGATCGGCCTCATCGCGTGCTACAAGGGATTCAACTGCCGCCCGGGCGCCTCCGGCGTCGGTCGGGCGGCGACGGAATCGTTCGTCGCCTCCTTCCTGGCGATCATCGTGATCAACCTGGTGCTGGCGACCGTCCTGAACCAGATCAGCACCCTGTTCATCTACGCCGACAAGCCCACGCCGTTCTGATCCGACGGGCCGCCCTCCGGCCGTCCGCCTGCGTATCATGAGCGAGCCGCGTCCGGCGCGCGATCCGAACGGACGACGCCCGCGCCGACCGGATACGAGGAGTCTCCTCATGCTGCAGGCCGCCCTCATCGCCGCCAGTCTGACCGCCGGACACGCCGTCCAGAACGCAGACGTCGCCTACACGGGACCGATCCGGCGCGACGAACCGAAGATCTACCGCATGACGTTCGCGGCGACCGTGAGCACGCCGATGGAGCGTCGAGCGGAGAACCGACTGAACTTCAACCTCCAGGACACGCCGATCGTGTTCCCGCTCATCGAGCAGGGCGCGTACAGCGAGATCGACGCGTCGTCGCTCGCCGGTCACCTCTGGCTCGGCAACGTCGAGGACACGACCCTCCCCCAGCGCAGTCGCATCGACCGCGGCGCGCCGATGGGCACGCAGCTCGCGATCATGCCGATCGCCCAGTTCCAGGGCCAGTCGCTGCGCTGGGAGATCGCGTTCGACGTGCAGTGCTGGGCGTCCGAAGCCGACGACGCGGCCCTCGGCCAGATCGCCTGGCCGCGCGAGTGGCCGGCCGAAGTCTCCGACGCGCTCAAGCCGCAGATGTACATCGAGTCCGACGACGAGATCTTCAAGGCGACCGTCGAACGCGTGTCCGAAGGCAAGCTCCGCATGGTCCCGCCCTACTACGCCGCGAAGGACCTCATCCGCTACTGCCTCAACGAGATCCGCGTCAGCGGCGACGGCATCAACAAGGGATACAACGGCGAACTCCAGGGCCTGGAGATGATCGGCGCGAAGCAGACCGCGACGAGCGGCACCGGCGGCCCGCACGACCTCGTCTGCGTCTGCGTCGCCATGCTTCGCGCCGCGGGCATTCCCGCCCGACCGGTGATCGGCATCTCCGAGGGCGGACGCAAGGGCCGTCGCGGACGCGCCGAGTTCCTCTCCTGGGGCGAGTTCTACCTCCCCGGCGCGGGCTGGATCCCGTTCGATCCCGACGCCATGCGCGGCAAGGGCCTGCGCAACGCCGACGTCAAACGCCCGTGGTCCCAGCTCGGCACCATCCGCGATCTCAACGAGCGCATCCCGCTCGCGTATCACTTCATCCCGCCGGTCTCCGTGTCCGTGCCCCGCAATCCCGCCGTCTGGGGCTGGGACATGCGACCCGTCAAACTCCAGTACGTCGACCAGTTCATCAACCTCGGCATCGTGTCCAAGGGCGCCGGCGCCATCCGCGTCCCCCAGGCGCCGGGCGGCACGCGCTGACTCAGCCCTCCGTCAGCCCGGGAATCCGGTTCGACAACACCCGGGCCAGTTCCGCCCGCGTGAGCCCGGAACGAGCCGCCCACGCCGCCGCCGTCCGCTGCGGATCGAACACCGGGTGGTCGCTGCCGAACACGATCCGCCGCAGACCGACCTCGCGAAGCAGCGGCGCGAGCGCGACCAGGTCCTCGTCCGACGACGCGGGCACGCCGTGCGACGGCTCGTCGAGGATCACCGCCGAGATGTCGAAGTACACGCCGGGTCGCCCGCGTCCCGCCGCGGCTTCCTCGTCGAGCCACTCGTGGAACGTCCCCATGACCGTCCGCATCCACGGCCCGCACCCGCCGGATCCGCCGAGGTGGGCGATGTTCACGACGAGGTCGGGATGGGGCAGAAGAAGTCGGTCGATGACGCGCCGCACGTCCTCCGCCTCGAGCCCGCGATGCTGCGGATCGAGGTGCACGAGCACCGGGATGCCGTCCGACGCGGCGAGGGCCATGATGCGCTCCAGCGCACCGAACGCCGCCTCGTCGCGGAAGTCGAACCCGGCGCTCGCGAAGTGCAGCTTGATCCCCGAGCCCGGATGATCGCGCCGACACCGGATGATCTCGTCGAGCGCGTAGGGCCGCCGGAAGTCGACGGCGCACAGCGGCGTCGCGCGTCCCGGGAACCGGGCGGCATCCGCGGCGACGTGATCGTTCTCGGCCGCGACCCGTCGTGCTTCCTCGTCGACGGTCAGTCCCATCGCCTCGCGGAACTCGTCGTTCCCGTAGAGGTGCGCCATCGGCACGAGCACCGCCCGGCGCAGCGAACCGCCGGCGGACGTCCCCGCCATGAGGCCGGACACGGTCGCGTAGTGCGCCGGTTCGTGCGAGAACTCGACGCCGACGGACGCCCAGTCCCGCAGCAGTCCCGGACCGATGATGTGCACGTGATGATCGATCGTCGCGACGACCGCCGCCGGCGCCGAAGACCGACACCCGCCGCCGACGATGAGCGCGACGACCGACGTCATCGCGAGAACGCCCCTGACGAGACCGCCCCTGATGCGCATGATGCATCCCTCCGTTCAAGGACACGAACGTCGAACGAAGCGGATGGTACCGCGCGCGTCGCGCCGGTCAGCGCCGATCGACGCAGATCTCCAGCGCCCGCGAATGGAGCGAGCCGATCCACGGCAGCGCGTCGAAGTGATCCCGGATCTCGTCGACGGTCCGGCATGACGACTCCGCGTCGTCGCTGATCGCATCGCGACAGTGCACGGACAGCAGCGCACCGTCCGCGATGGGCAGCAGATGCCACCCGTCCGCGATGACGGGATCGACGTCGGTCTCCGTCGTCACGAAGAATCGCTCGTCGTGACTGAGCATGACGCCGGGATCGATGCGGGTGAAGGCGTCCATCGGAAGGACGTCCGGGCCGGACGGGAACCCGGGTCGAACGACGATCCGGCGCCCGTCGTGGGTGACGGCGAGCGTTCGCATGACGAGGTCGAGCGCCGGGACGACGAGCGGCCGCTCGCCGACGTTGATCACCTGGAGGACGAGGCTGATCTCCGCGTCCGGATCGGGCGTCGCGTCGCTCGTGCCGAGACGCATCGCGATGCCGCCCCGCGTCCGCCACGGCGACCACGCGGCCGCCTCGCGGGACCGCGCATGGGCCTCGATCCGCATCCGCTCGTACGCCTGTACGAGCCAGCGGACCGCGGGATCGCCGGTGCGCACCGGCTCCATCGCCTCGCCGGCCCGCAGGGCGAGCACGCGCGTCGCCGTGCGCGAGGACGTGCCGTCGCGGAGCCCGTCGAGCACGCGATCGGTCACCCGCATGCGGTCGACGCCGAACACCCACGCCCATGCCGCGCTGTGACCGAGGCGATCCGCATGCGCCAGCGCCATCGTGTGCAGCGTCTCCCGGTCGGCGTACAGCGTCGCGATGCCGAGGTCGGTCGTGGCGCCGACGGGCGTCAGCGCATCGAGCCACGGACGGACACGATCGAAGTGGTCGTCCAGCATCGCCAGCGATCGCGCGCCGAGGTCGGGATCATCGATGAGCAGCGCGAGGTGTTCGATCGCGATCGCCTCGTCGGCGGGCGCGTGGGCGAGCAGCCAGCACGCGGCTCCCAGCACGATCGCGGGATCGCGCTCGGCGAGACAGGTCCGTACGAACGCGGGCGGCACCTCGTCGCAGCGCCGATCGAGCAGGTCGCGAGCCCGTTC
>JAGQOI010000444.1 GCA_020427625.1 Phycisphaerales bacterium
CGACACCAGACGCGACACGATCGCGTCCAGATCCGGTCCGCCCGCCGACGCACCGTCGTCGCCCTCCGCCGCGCCCGCCGCGGCCTCCGCCACCGCGCTCGCCGCCTCCACGTCGATCGCGCCCGCCGCCGCCAGCAGCGACTCGATCCGACCCCGACGCGCCCGACGCGCCGCCTCCGCCCGCGACGACGCGAGCGCCGCCTCCAACGCCGCGATCCGTGCCACCAGCGCCTCCCTCGAGTCCGCCGCCGTCTCCGCCGATGCCGCCTGTGCCGTACCCATGTCTCGTCCTCCCTGTCTCGTGTCTGCTCGTGCCTGCGCTGACCGATCCGCGCCGCACCCCGAGTGCGCCCGACGATTCAGCCCGCCGCGCCCGTCATGTCCGACGAGCCCGGCGCGTCTCCGTATCCCAGCTCCGAACGCAGCACCGCGCCCGGCACGCCGAGCTGCGCCTTGATCACCGCGTCCGCCAGCCGACGACTCTCGTCCACCGGCAGCGGATCCGACCACACGATCTCCACCTCACGCTCCGACGACGCCGTCGTGAACACGCCGTACCCGTCCAGCGCCTCCAGGATCGCGCGGCACAGGCGCCGGATCCCGCCCCCGTACGTGATCCGCTTCCGCTTGATCTTCGCGATCGTCCCCATCAACGAAATCCGCAACGCGTTCTCCGACGTCAGGTTGCCCACCCGCGCCCGGATGTGACCGGCCGCGGCCGGCGTCACCCCCGACGCCTTGTCCAACGCCTCCCGCAGTTCCTCGATGTGCCGACGCTCGCTCGGACTGTCCGCATCCCCGCCGAACCCCTCGATCGACGCGTCGAGGTTGTCCGTCACCCACATCTGACCCGGACCCACCGGACGCGCATCGAACTGCTCGATGCCCTTGCCCAGCCACATCCGGAAACTCTGCAGCGTCACCCGGTTCGCCCGGTCGCTCAGACGCGTGTTCAACTCGTCCTGCAGCGGAATGAGCGGCTCCACGTCGCTCAGACCCGCGTACTCCAGCGGCTGACTCAGGTTCTGCACGTGCACGATCGGCAGCACGCCCAGCCGATTCGGACGCGCCAGCACGAGCCGCTCGTCCTCGTACCGCTGCATGTGCGTCGCCGAGTGAATCTCCGTCACGAGCACCGTCCCCCGGCGCGGCCCGCCCGCGGCGCCCGATTGCAGCACCCGCGCCATCCGCGCAAGCACGCCCGAGCCGGCGCTCGTCACCTGGTGGTCCGGGCGACGGTAGTGAATGATGTACGCGTCCAGTCGCCGGTAGTCGTCCCGGCTCACGAGCGGAATCGCCCGCGGCGGCTCGACGATCTCCAGCCGCATCGCCGCGCCGATCCGCGTCGCGAGATCCGCATCCACCCGGTCCCGACGCCGCACCACGCCCTCGAGCCCCGACGGATCGACGAGCACGTCGACGTACCCGTACACGCCGCCGAGCAGGGCCGCGTCCTGCCACAGGTTCGCGCTGCCCGACGCCTCGAACACCGCGCGGAGGATGGACTCGATCCGCTCCCGTCGCGGCGCCGTCGCCGCCGTGCTCACGATCTCCGGCGCCGCCGGGAACATGAAGTCCACGAGCGTGTGCACCCGCCAGGCGATGTCGTTCTCGATGACGATCTCCCGACGCTGCCGATCGTCGTCGAGCGTCGTCCCCACCGACTTCAATCGCGACGGCAGACCGACCCACTGCGCCGGCGGACCCTTCGAGCCGCCCCCGGACGACGGCTCCGCGAGAGCGTTGCGGTAGTAGTTCCACAGTCGGCGCAGCCGCGGCAACGTCCTCGCCTCGTGCTCGCTCACGAGCACGCGCAGCAGACGTTCGTCGAGCGATACCGAGGCAAAGGGCGCCAGTTCATAGGCCACGTCGAACCTCCCCGGGAAGCACAGGCCGCCGGCGGTTCCGACGCGCTCCCCACCCAACGCCCCGACCTGCGCCGCTGCGCGCGCAACGCGCGCGAAAACGATCGCGCATCGTGAAGATTCTCAGGTTGACCGGGTCACGCGCACGCGACGGTCCGCCGCCCGCGCCTCACCGCGCGCCGACGACCTCGCGCAGCACCGCGTCGAACTGCGCATGCGTCCGCTCGTCGCAGTACGCCTCGTCGAACGCCCGCCGCGCCCGCGCCCGCAGGGCCGCGAACGCCGCCGCATCCTCGCGCATCGCCCGCACGAACCGCACGAGCTGCTCGACGTCGCCGTGGCGCAGCGAACACCCGCAGTCGAACGCCCGGATCGCGTCGTCGACGTTGCTCTTCGCCGGACCCACGTAGATCACCGGCAACCCCATCGCGAGGTTCGCGTGCAGCTTGCTCGGACTCATCACCCCCAACGCCTCGTCCCGAAGCGTGATCAGCGCACAGTCCACCGACGACATGACCGACGGCGTGATCTCCTTCGGCACGTACCCGTGCAGGATCACGTTCGTCAACCCGCGCCGACGAACCGCCTCGCTCACCTCGTCCCACCGCGCGCCGCCGCCGATGAACAGGAACGTGATCGGCTCGTGCTTCAACCGCTCCGCCGCGTCGATCACCGTCTCGAACCGATGACCCACCCCCATGTTGCCCAGGTACAGCACCACGAACCGACCCGACAGACCCAGTTCGTCCATCCGATCCCACCGCGCGTGATCCGCCCCCGACGGAAAGAACGACGCCTGCTCCCAGTTCGGAATCACCGTCGCCGGCAACGCCCGCTCCCGTGGCCCGTACTGCGACAGCAGCAACTCCTCCATCGCCGTGTCCAGCGTCACGAGGTGCGCCAGCCGACGGAAGATCCCCCGGTTCACCCAACGCATCACCCGCGCCGCCGCCCCGCCCGCCCGCAGCTTCTGCGCCCGCTCCGCCGCCTCCGGATAACAGTCCATGTTCCACAGGATGATCTTCGTGTCCGGATGCAGCATCCGGTGCGCGATCGCCGTCAACACGATGAACGGCGGCGTCGTCAGCGAGATGATCACGTCCTGACGCGGCAACCGCAGCATCCGCCACCACGCCAGCACGTAGAACGACAGGTAATCCACGCAGCGCCGCAGGATCGTCTTCTTGCCCAGTTGCGGCGTCCACAGCCGGTACACCCGCGGATTCTCCTCCGCATCCGCCGCCGCCCGCGCCGCCTCCGCGACGTACCCGCCCCGACTCGACACCACCGTGACCTCGTCGCCCGCCGCCGCGCGATGCGCCGCCAGGGACGCCGCCAGGTGCGCCGTCGGACTGATGTCCGGCACGTAGAACTGGTTGATGATCGTGAGACGCATGAGGACGCGGTTCAGGCTCGCACCGACAGGAAAGGGCGTATGGTAGCGACTTCCCGCATCACCCTCCGCACCCGCTTCACGACGTCGGAACGCCCGCCACCGCGACGAGCAACGCCTCGCCGTACGTCGACCACAGTCGCGCCGACGACCACCGCGCCGCCGACCCCGGCAACTCCATCGTGATGATCGGAATCCCCAGATCCTCGCCCGCGAAACTCCCCAGCGAGCCCGGCCGCCCGCCCAGACGACGCACCGGCAACGGACACACCGACGACATCGCGACCGCCAGGGACATGCCCGGACCGTCATAGTCCAGGCACGCCAGCGGCTCATGCAGCGACACGATCCGCGCCGGCCGGAACCGCACGAGCACGTCGTGCAGCACCCGCGCCTCCGGCTCCGACAACGCCGCCGCGCCCGACGTCGCCCGCTCCCGACGATTCCGCGCCGGAAAGTTCCGGTTCAGATCCACCCCCCGACGATTCCCGCGCATCCCCTCGTGCATTCCGTCCGGATTCGCGCGGGGCACCAGCACGACGGTCCGACCCCGCCGCCGCGCCGGCTCCGCCCGCCACACCCCGATGAGACGCTCCACCCGCGGCGTCCCGGCCGCC
>JAGQOI010000039.1 GCA_020427625.1 Phycisphaerales bacterium
ACCGCGGTGAAGGCCGCGGAACCGCCGGCGTCGCCGGAGCATCCCGGCGTCGTCGTGAAGGCCCTTCCCGCGCCGGATCCCGGCGCGAGGCGTCTGGCCGAAGCCATCGCCGCCCGCGTCGTCGGCGTCGCGCCGATCGCGGTCGAAGTCGGGCCGCTGCGCAACTACTCGCGAGCCTCGATGGACGAGTTCGACGCGCTCCACGAACGCGTGGCGGCGCTGCTCGGGCGCGCGGGCGGCCCGCTGGGCCTGACGTTCGACGCGACGGCGGCCGCGCCCTATCGACTGGAGGGCTCGGCGTATCTCCTGCCGCGCTTCGGCACCGACACGTGGGAGGTCTACGTTCGCCTCATGGCGGCCGACGGCGCGACGATCTGGGAGCCGACCGGACCGGTGTATCTCCTGCGGCAGGCGCGACCCAACGGGCTCCAGATCGCGTTCTCGGCCGAGGCGCTCGCCGCGACCGCCGAGCAGCCGTAGGCGGTCAACGGACCCGGCTATCATGACGCCGGGTGCCCATGTCCGACTCCACGTACACGATCGAACAACTGACGCGACCGGCGGGTGACGCCGACGTTCGCGGGCTGGCCGCGCTGCTCGTCGACGTCGTGTCCGCCGGCGCGGCGGTGAGTTTCGTCCACCCGCTCACCCGCGAACACGCGGAGGACTGGTGGCGACGGACGTTGTCCGGTGGCCATCCCGGCGCGATCTTCCTGGTCGCCCGAGACGACGGCGGCATCGTCGGAACCGTGCAACTCCACCCGGCCTGGGCGCCGAACCAGCCGCATCGCGCGGAACTCGCCAAGCTGCTCGTTCATCCGAGGCGTCGACGCGCCGGGCTCGGCATGCAGTTGATGCGGACCGCCGAGGTCGCGGCCCGCCGCGCCGGCCTGACGCTGCTGACGCTCGACGCCAAGCGCGGCGAGGCGGCCGAGCGTCTGTACCGTCGGCTCGGATGGACGCATGCCGGAACCATTCCGGCATTCGCCTTCGATCCCGATGGACGCACGCCGCACGATGCGGTGATCTTCTACAAGCATCTGGATGCCGCGGACGCGACTGCTTCCGACTGACCGTCGCGCCGTCGCGTGGGTCGGTCAGGGGGCCGGACCATCGGGCACGGTTCTTGCGGTGCGGATCGACCGGAGGCGCCGCTTGAGATCGCTCGCGAATCGCGGAATGCCGACCAGCAGGAACCCCCAGGCGAAGAGCACGAGGAACGGGGCGCCGATCAGGGCCGCGGGCTGGCGGAGGCTCAGCGCGCAGGCGACGATCATCGCGGCACCGGCGCCGATCTCGACGAGGCCGACGGGCAGACGTCGTCGGTGCGCTGCCGCGGGATCGACGGGTCGCTCGCCCGTGCCGTCGGGCTTCGGGGTTCGAATGAACGCCGAGCGTCGGCCGACGAGCGCGTCGATCATCGCGCCGGTGTTGCTGATGCTCACGCCGACATGGATCGCCATGAGGAGCGGGAGGCGGACGAGGCCGGAGAGGACCGAGCCGCCGACGCGTCGTTGACCGGCCAGCGTGAAGATCCCGGCCGCGACGGTGCCGAACAGCAGGCACGTCACGCCGAAGGTCATCGCGACGGTGGGTCGAAGTTCGTAGAGGGGCACGTCGACGAAGATGGCCGGAAGGGCCAGGGCGGCGAGCAGCAGGATGGCGGCGTAGGGCAGCGGCGCGGTGAGATGCATGAGCGCTTCGAGACGCGTTCGAACGGGGACCGGCGCGCGGAGGATGGCGGGCAAGAGTTTCCGGGCATTCTGGAGGAGTCCCTTCGTCCACCGGTGCTGCTGACCGACGAACGCCTCCATCGAGCGGGGCAGATCCGCGGGACACTCGACATCGGATCGGTACACGAAGTGCCAGCCCCGCATCTGCGCGCGATAGGAGAGGTCCGTGTCCTCGGTGAGCGTGTCGTGCGCCCAGCCGCCGGCGTCGTCGATGCACGTTCGTCGCCAGGCGCCGGCGGTGCCGTTGAAGTTGAACCAGTCGCCCCGCGCGTGACGCGCGGCCTGCTCGATGGCGAAGTGCGCATCGAGGCAGAGCGCCTGGATCTGCGTGAGCGCGGATTCGTCGGCGTTGCGATGCGTCCAGCGCGACTGCACGACGCCGACGTGCGCATCGGCGAACGTCGGCAGGATGCGTTCGAGCCAGTCGGGCGCGGGCACGAAGTCGGCGTCGAAGATGGCGATCACCTCGCCGGTCGCCGATTCGAGCCCGGCGGCGAGAGCGCCGGCCTTGGCGCCGCGCCGGTCGGTCCGGTGCCGGAGCTCGACGTCGTGTCCGGCGCTGCGGAGGCGGGCGACCTGGTCGACGAGCATCGATGTGCTCTCGTCCGTCGAGTCGTCGAGGACCTGGATCTGGAGCCGCGCGGCGGGATGTCGCAGGCGGCAGGCCGCGTCGAGCACGCGCAGGCCGAGCGAACCCTCGTTGAACATCGGCAGTTGGACGGTGACCCGCGGCGGTTCGGGAACGGCGGTCGGGATGGGCGCGGCGGGCCGCGCGGACGTCCGGGCGACGGCGAGGACGAGCGCGAGCCGGTGGAGCCCGTAGATCGACAGCACGGTCGCCGCGGCGACGGCACCGATCAGGATGAGCCATTCGATGATCATTGGCGGGGATGGGGGGTGGATTCTAAAGCCCCGCCGGCGATCGATCGAAAGGTCGGCGGTCCGATTCCGTACAATGTGGCAGGCGGCGATCGGTCCGGTGGCCGACTGCCGGCCGCGTCTCGAGGAGTGTGCCATGGAACAACTGCTGGCGGCGGTGGCCGAACATCTGGGCTGGGTGGTCGTCGGCGGGATGATCGTGCTCATCGTGCTCATCAAGGCGATGACGACGGTGCTCGTGACGATCTCGCAGGAGCGGAGTCGCCGGGAGATCGCGGCCTACATCGCGTCCGGCACGCTGACGCCCGAGCAGGGCGAGCGGCTCATTCGCGCGCATGTCGCATCGTCCGTCTCGCGCGAGGTGTGACGGTCTGCCGGAACCGGGCACCGCTATGATGCGGGCTGACATGCCGGTTCGCCCCCTTCAACGACGAGACTGGATGCCGCGCCGATGGCGTGCCGCGGCCGCGAGCGCGCTGTGCGTCGTCGCGGGCTGCGGCGATCGGAGCGCTCCGGCGCCGGGACCGGTTCCGGGTCCGGCGAGCCGCGCCGCCGCGCCGGTGACGGGTGTCGACGACGTGCCGTGGTTCGTGGAGATCGCGGCGACGAGCGGGCTGGACTTCCGGCACACGACGGGATCGAGCGGGCAGTTCTTCTTTCCGGAGATCAGTGCGTCGGGCGGCGCGCTGCTCGACTACGACGGCGACGGCGATCTCGACGTCTACGCGATCCAGGCGTACCCGCTCGATCGACCCGGCACGACCGACGCCCGCAACCGGCTCTATCGGAACGACCTCGTCGACGGCGTGCCGCGGTTCGTCGACGTCACGGACGCGGCCGGCGTGGGCGATGACGGCTACGGCATGGGGTGTGCCACGGGCGACATCGACAACGACGGCGACGTCGACCTCTTCGTGACCAACGTCGGCGCGAACATGCTGTATCGCAATGCGGGCGACGGGACGTTCGCGGCGGACCCCGATGCCGTGCCGCGGGATGAGCGGTGGAACACGAGCGCCTCGTTCGCGGATTACGACGGGGACGGCGATCTCGATCTGTTCGTCGCGGCGTACGTGAACTACTCGCTCGCGGAGCACAAGGCGTGTCACAGCCCGTCCGGCCGGCGCGACTACTGCGGCCCGGCGTCGTACCAGCCGGTGCCGGATCGCCTGTACCGCAATCGCGGCGACGGGACGTTCGAGGACGTCACGACGGCGGCGGGCATCGATGCGGTCGCGGGCAGCGGGCTGGGCGTGGTCGCGGCGGACTTCGACGGCGACGGTCGCGTCGACTTCTACGTCGCCAACGACGGGAACGCGAATCATCTGTGGATGAATCGGGGCGACGGGACGTTTCGCAACGAGGCGTTGTATGCCGGAGCCGCGTACAACGCCGAGGGCATGGCGGAGGCGGGCATGGGCGTGTCGGCGGGCGACTTCGACGGCGATGACGACGAGGATCTCTTCCTGTCGCATCTCGTGGGCGAGACGAACACGCTGCTCGTGAACGACGGGCGGGCCGGGTTCGACGATGCGAGCGATCGGTCGGGCCTCGGCGCGAGCAGTCGGCGCGCGACGGGATTCGGCACGCGCTGGGTCGACGTCGACGGTGATGGGTGGCCGGACCTGTTCGTCGCGAACGGCGCCGTGCGCCTCGACGAGGACGCGCCGCCTGGCGATGCGTATCCGTACGGGCAGATGAACCAGTTGTTCCGCAACGAAGGCCCGCCCGGATGGGTCTTCACCGAGGTGACGAACCGGATGGATGCCGGATCGCGCCGGGTGGAGTCATCGCGCGGCGCGGCGTTCGGCGACATCGACCTCGACGGCGATCCCGACATCGTCGTGTTCAACGGCAACGCACCGGTGCGCCTCATGCGCAACGACGTCGGGAACGGCGCGCACTGGCTGCGGCTGCGTCTGCGGGGCACGGCGGGGGCGCGGGATGCGTTCGGCGCCATCGTGCGTCTGCGCGACGCGACGTCGCCGCGGCGCGAGCGGGTCTCGACCGACGGCAGCTATTGCAGCGCGAACGATCCGACCGTGCGGTTCGGCCTCGGGTCGGATGACCGCGCGCGGGAGATCGAGGTGACCTGGCCCGGCGGGCGCGTGGAGCGGTTCGGTCCGCTGGCACCGGACGTGACGCACGAGATCGTCGAAGGCATGGGGACGACGCCATGAGATGCGAAGCGAGATCGATCCGGCGGCGCGGCGGTCGCGGGGCGTTCATCGTCCTGCTCATCGTCATGGGCCTGCTCGTGATGATCCTGCCGTTCATGCTGCCGTCGAAGGGCCCGGCGCCGAACCGGGACGGCGCGCCGATCGCGGCGCCGACGCCGCCGGATGCGCCCAAGCCGATCCCGCTGGATCGCATGGAGCCGGCGGTGCGGGCGCAGTTCGAGGCGGCGCTCGCGGCGGTGGAGCGCACGCCCGACGCGGCGTCGTACGGCCAGGTCGGAATGCTCTGCCAGGCGTACGAGTTTCCCGGCATCGCATCGTCGTACTACGACCGGGCGATCGCGCTCGACGGCACGGCGCGACGATGGCGGCGCTTCGCCGCGATGGTGCGACGCGAGATCGGCGACCTCGACGGCGCGGCGACGCTGCTCGACGGAGTGCTCGCCGACGGGACGCCCGATCCGCATGTCCTGCTGCTCGCCGCGGACGTCGATCGGCAGCAGAAGCGACTCGACCTCGCCGAGGCGCGGGTCGACGACGCGATCGCCGCGATGCCGGATGATCCCGCCGCCTTCGTCGTCCGCGGCCAGGTCCTGCTCGATGCGGATCGGCTCGACGGCGCCATCGACGCCTTCCGCCGGGCGACGGAACTGGAGGATCGCTACGGCCGGGCACACTACATGCTCGGACAGGCGCTGCGAAAGGCCGGGCGCGCGGACGATGCGCGAACGCATCTCGAACGCGCGGAGGCGCTCGGGTCGTCGGCGCCGGCGTCCACCGATCCGTACGTCGTCGAGATCGAGACGCTGCGGACGGGTGCGATCGAGTTCCTGCACGAGGCGATCGATCGCCTCAAGGCCGGCGACGTCGATGACGCCATCGAACTGCTCGAACGATCGCGGACGATCAACCCAGGACTCGCGGAAACGTACAGCCAGCTCGCGACGGCGTGGCTGCTGAAGGGCGATGTCGACGCCGCGTGGACGAACGTCGAGGCGGCGCTCGGCATCGATCCCGACTTCGTCGACGCACTGTATCACCGAGGTCTCATCGCGTACCGGCGCGCGGACCTCGGTGTCGCTCGCGCGGCGTTCGTTCGGGTCGCCGCCCTGCGTCCGGATCACTTCGACGCGCAGCTCGCGCTCGGCACCGTCTGCGAAGCGATGATGCGCACCGAGGAGGCCGTCGATGCGTACGAGGCGGCCGCGGCGCTGCGGCGGGAGGATGAGCGTCCGGTCCGGCGCGCCGTGCGAACGCTCATCACGGCCGGACGCGATCGTGCGGCGCTGGCGATGGCGAAGGAGGGCCTGGAGCGGTTTCCGCAGAGCGTCGTCCTGACGGAGCGCGCGGCGTGGCTTCTGGCGACGAGCACGGATGAGACCGTCCGCGATGTGAGCGCGTCGCTGACCATGGCCGAGGACGCCTGTCGGCGGACCGGGTTCGTGCAGCCGCAGTGCCTGCGCACGCTCGCCGCGTCGCAGGCCGCGAACGGGCGGTACGACGACGCGATGGCGACCATCGCACGGGCGCTCGACGCGATCGGGCCGGCCGGCGACGCGGCGACGGTGGAGGCGATGCGGGCCGAGCGGGCGGCCTATCGCGACGGCCGGGCGCGTCCGGCGTCGTGATGAGGATCAGTCGGCGTCGATCACGCGGAAGGCGTCGCGTTGCACGGCGATGCGCCGGTTCACCGGCACGTCCGTGGGCTTCGTCGCGCCGCCGTCCGGCCAGGTCACCGTCAGGCCGACGGTCTGTTCCGGGGCCGGGCCGAGTTCACCGGCGGCGAATCCGAAGTGCGCCGCCGGGGGATTGGCGGACTGGAAGCTGCCGCCCGTCGCGAGCCAGCGCGTGCGCTTGCGCGTGCTCCGGGGCATGTCGACTTCGATGCGGGCGCCGAGGCCGCGCCGGTTCCTGGCGCCGGGGCGGTTGTCGTCGAGTTCGACGATGAGCCACGGACCCTGGGGCGGACTGTCGTTGCGGATGACGCGAACGGGCCCGTCGATCTCGGAGACGATCATGTCGACATCGCCGTCGCGATCGAGGTCCGCCCAGACGGCCGCGCGAGTGCGATAGGCGCCGCCGAGCATGCCGAACGCGTCGGGATCGTCGATGCGTTCGAAGCGATCGCCGGAGCGTTCGAACAGCAGCGGCGGCTGCTCGTACTCGGAGTCCATCGTCTGGCGCGAGGCCTGCGGGTAGACGTGCCCGTTGAACATGATGAGGTCTTCGTCGCCGTCGCGGTCGAGGTCGACGAACGAGCAGGCCCAGCCGAGATACGGGCGGCTGATCATGGAGAGTCCGAAGCGACTCGTGCCGTCGTCGAAGAAGCGTCCCTTGTTCAGCAGGAGCGTGTTCGTGTCGCTCGAGAAGTTCGTCGAGAAGACGTCGGGACGGCCGTTGTCGTCGACGTCGGCGACCGCGATACCCATCGTCGCCTGCTCGCTGCCTTCCATGTTCGTCGCGATGCCGCGCCGGAGGCCGACGTCCTTGAAGCGTCCGTCCGCCTGTCGTTCGAAGAGGAAGTTCTTCTGCGAGTCGTTGCCGACGAGGATGTCCTGCGTGCCGTTGCCGTCGAGGTCGCAGATGAGCACGCCGAGTCCGAACGACGGCATGACGGCGCGGCACCCGGACGATTCGCTCACGTCGAGGAACGTGCCGTCGCCCTGGTTCTCGTAGAGCACGTCGGGCGCGGCCGCGAGTCCCTTCGGCCCGGCGAGGACGGTGACGCCCTTGAACTCGGCCGGCGGCGGCGGGTGGGTCGGGTCGAAGGCGACGTAGTTGACGACGTAGAGGTCGAGATCGCCGTCGGCGTCGAGGTCGCCGAAGGCGCAGCCCGTGCCCCAGCCGGGATCGCCGACGCCGGCCGCGGCGGTGACGTCGGTGAATGTGCCGTCGCCCGCATTGCGGAGCAGGATGTTGGGTCCGAAGCAGGTGAGGTACAGGTCGTCGCGACCGTCTCCGTCGGCGTCACCGACCGCGACGCCCATGGTCCAGCGGTGGACGTCGATGCCCGCGGCGGCGGTGACGTCCTCGAAGCGGAGATCACCGAGATTGCGGTAGAGACGACAGCCGGGTCCGTGTTCGGGATCGTCGAGCGTGGCGCCGTTCGCGACGAAGAGGTCGAGATCGTCGTCGCCGTCGTAGTCGATCAGTCCGAGCCCGCTGCCGTTGACCTCCAGGATCTGCGTGTGCGGGCGCGTGCCCGAGATCGTCGTCATGGCGATGCCGGAGGCGTCCGTGACGTCGGTGAGCACGATGCGCGGCGTCTGCGTCACGGCGAGGATCACGAGCATCGATGTGGGTACGGGCATGGGTGGATCCTTCCCTCGGAATCGGGGCGATCAAGGACGAGCGGCGCCGGCGGAGGGTGCCGCGCCGCCGGTGGAGAGTTCCGGGCGGACGCGGGCGAGCGCGGCTTCGTAGGCGTCGTAGGCATGGTCGGCGTCCTCGTCGCGTCCGAGGCGCACGAGCACCTGGTAGCGTTTGAGGTGCGCGCCGTACAGGTCGGGATACAGGGCGACGGCGGTGTCGAGTTCGTCGAGCGCGTCGTCGAGGTGTCCGCGTCGGACGTCGACGTCGGAGAGTCGGGCGTGTGCGGCGGCGACGTCCTTGATGCGTCGGCGGTTGCCGGCCTGGTATTCGATGGCGAGTCGGAATCGTCGTTCGGCGTCGTCGATGTGGTCCTCGTCGAGATCGATGAGTCCGATGCCGAAGTGGGAGTTGCCTTCGCGGGGGAGGAAGTGGAGGTGCATCTCGAAGGCCGCGCGGGCGCGTTCGGCTTCGCCGAGGTAGTACAGGCAGTACCCGTAGAAGTGGTAGGTTGCGGAGAGTCGCGGCTCGAGTCGGATGGCGCGTTCGAAATGGGGTCTGGCGGAGCCGTATCGTCCCTGGACGTGATAGGACATCGCGTAGAGGAGTTGGGCCCAGGCGGAGTCGGCGTGGGCGTCGAGATGGGCGTCGAGTCGGATCCGGGCCTCGTCGGCGGTGTGGGGGTCGAGGGCGAGGGCGCGGAGCGGGAGCAGTTCCGGTTCGGGCGGCGGCGGGTCGCCGGGGGGCAGCTCGTCGGGTCGCGGGAGGTTCGTCGACTCGGGGGTCGACTCGGAGGTCGGGACGGGGGCGGTGATTGGGGCGATGACGGGACGGTCCGGTTCAACCCCGGTCGGGGGAGGGACTTGCGCCGCCGCCGCGCTGGTCGCGGCGGCGAGGACGAGTGCGGCGATGGCGGGAATGGCGGGCATGGTCGATGGGGGTGGTGGCTCGAAACGGTCGGTGGAGGGTCGAGTATAGCGCGGGCGGGCGGATCCGGGCGATGACGGGATCGGTGGGGGATTCTGCTCGCGGCGAGCCGCGGCGGCCGGTAGGCTGGGGAGTTGAGGACGCAACCGGTCGGTCGGCGACCGGTTTGGTGGACAGGGGACGAGGGGGGTTCCGGCCCGCCGGGTCGGTTCGCGAGTCGTCGCATCATCAGTCGGGCATTTCAGAGGATACGGACCAGTATGAAGCATCAGTACTTCGTGATCGCGACCGTTCTGACGACCAGTGGGATGGCGATGGCCGATCCCTTCACCTTCATCGACGAGACCTCGACCCGGGTGAATCAGACCGTCGTCGAGTCGAATCCCGGGCAGAACGAGAAGGAAGTCGAGGTCGGGGACTACGACCTCGACGGCGACCTCGACATCGTCATCGCGAACGCCTACAGCGATTTCGGGCGTCGCGACAACAAGCTGTACCGGAACGACGGCGGCGTGCTGAACGAGGTGAGCACCTCGGTGCCGCTGTTCACGGACATCAGCGGCGACGTGGCCCGCAACGCCTTCTTCCGCGACTACGACGGTGACGGCGACCTCGACATCATCATCGTGTGCGACAACAACACCGCCGGCGACG
>JAGQOI010000445.1 GCA_020427625.1 Phycisphaerales bacterium
ATCGGTCGGGCGAGGTCCTCGACGAGCAGGAAGCAGGTGATGACGGTGAAGACGAGGGCGAAGAGTTCGGGCGCGTAGTCCGCGCCGAAGCCGGTGAGACCGAGCATCGTCGCGAACGGCGCCAACATCGACGCGCCGGCGGCAATGCCCTTCGTGACGAGGTAGAGCGCGACCGGCCACCCCCACTCGACCCGATGCCCGGCATCGAGCACGACGCGGGCCCGCGGCTCGACGGGCAGGGACGCGGGCCAGGCCTCCGGCTTGTGCGGGGGGCGATCGGACCAGAGGTAGGTCTCCGGGCGCGCGGCCGCGCCGGGACGGAGCGCCACGTCGTCGGCGCCGATGTACCGCACGTTGGGTCCGGTCCCCTGTTCGGCGCGACGGACGCTCGTCTCGTTGTTGAGCACGAGCAGCGACACGCGGGACTCCGCATCGTCGAAGTCGCCGGGAATGATCGCGCCGACCGGACACACCGTGACGCAGGCGGGTTCGATGCCCTGCTCGACGCGGTGCGCGCAGAAGTGACACTTCTCGACGGCGCCGAGGTCCTCGTTGAGGTAGATCGCGTCGTACGGGCAGGCCTGCATGCACGCGCGGCATCCGATGCAGGCGTCGCGATCGACGTCCACGATGCCGTCGGGTCGCTTCTCCAGCGCGTTCACCGGACAGATCGTCACGCACGGCGCGTCGGTGCAGTGGTTGCAGCGCTGCACCAGGAAGTGCCGCCGCACGTCGGGAAACGCCCCGCGCTCGACGTACTTCACGGACGTCCGGAAGTTCCCGACCGGCACGTCGTTCTCGGCCTTGCACGCGACCGTGCAGGCGTGACAGCCGATGCACAGGTCGTGATCGATGACGAAGCCATACTGCATGATCCGCAGTGTAGCGGGCCGCCGATGATGCGGCACGACCCGCGGCGCACCGAGTCGCAACACGACCGGCATCGCTAATCGATTGTCGCATCGTGAGATGCCGACGGTCATCCGCCCTCCGTCAGAGTGACGCTTGACAACCCGACAATCCGTTGAACACTTCCGTCAGGGCGTCCGGCGCCCGCACGCGCAGATCTCCGCCGACGATCGCGCCCGGCCATGCCGAACGGGAGCGAGTCCGCGCGACGGTTCCGCGCCGGCCCACCACCTTCAGGAGGGACCCGTCATGAACAACGGTCGTGGTCACATGCGCGCGATGCTCGGGGCGGTCGCTCTCGCGACGATCGCCGGGTCGGCGCCGGCCGGGGGACCGACGCTCACCCGCGCCGAAGCCGCGGCGGCGCTGCTCGACAAGGGCAGCGGCGTCGACATCACTCCGGTGGCCCAGGTCTGGTCGCCGTACATCGATTACGGGTTCGGTCCCGGCTTCGAGGGTCTGCTGCCGGCGGGCAGCACCGTCGAACCCGCGCGGCTGAACGTCGAGCCCTGGGTCAGCGCGCCGATCCTTCTCGGCGTCGACCAGTACTTCTTCTGGATCGACGACCTGCCGAAGGAGGACTTCGTGCACGGGACGCGATTCGTCTTCGTCGACCCGAGCGTCGCGGCGCCCACGGTCGGCAACGGCGGCATCAGCGTCTTCGTCGAGGGCTGGTGGCCGGTCATCAACGGCGTGCCGTTCCTCGAACTCGACATTCATCGCACCACCCTCGCGCCCGCCGGACCGGGCAACCCCGACGGGCTCATCGCCGGCTTCGCCTTCGAACCCCCGCCGCCGCCGCCCGCACCGCCGGGAGGCGGATCGCCGGCGAACGTCGCCGACGCGAACGCCTGCGGCATCGTGGTGAACGGGTCGAACGACACGCATCACAAGAACAACGCGACGCGCATGAAGAACGATCTTCAGAACGTCGACGGCGTCCCGGCGGGGCGCATCAACACCGTCGCCGGCGGCAACGCGGCG
>JAGQOI010000446.1 GCA_020427625.1 Phycisphaerales bacterium
AACTCATCCGCAACCGGCGACGCAAGCCCGAGCAGTGGCGCGACGAGGGCGGCCTCGAACCCTACGGCCGACGCGCCGACCGACTCACCGCCCCCGCCGACGCCCGGGACGCTTTTGACGCCGGAGCCCACGAACGCCACGAGGCGTCGAAGGCCGCGGCCGACGGCGCCGTCGCCGACGAGCGCCCGCGCGTGCTCGTCGCGGGGCGCATCGTCCAGCACCGCGAGTTCGGCAAGCTCGTGTTCATGGTGCTGCGGGATCACACCGGCGACCTGCAGGTGAGCATCTCGAAGTCCGAACTCGATGCCGCGCAGTTCCGGCTCGCCCGCAAGCTCGACTACGGCGACATCATCGTCGTCGGCGGTCGCATGGGGATGACGAAGAAGGGCGAGATCTGCGTCTGGGCGGATCGCGTCGAGGTGCACTGCAAGTCCCTCGCGCCGCCGCCCGAGAAGTATCACGGACTCACCGACGCCGAGGCGCGCTACCGCCGGCGCTACGTCGACATGTACGCGAACCCGGAGACGATGGCGACGCTCCAGGCACGCTCGCGCCTCGTGGCGCAGATGCGCCGGTTCATGGACGCGCGAGGATATCTCGAGGTCGAGACGCCGATGATGCAGCCGCTCGCCGGCGGCGCGGCGGCGCGTCCGTTCGTCACCCATCACAACGCCCTCGACATGCCGCTGTTCCTCCGCATCGCGCCGGAGCTGTATCTCAAGCGTCTGCTCGTGGGCGGCATGCCCCGCGTGTACGAGATCAACCGCAACTTCCGCAACGAGGGCATCGACCGGCAGCACAATCCCGAGTTCACGATGATGGAGGTCTACGAGGCGTTCGGCGACTGCGAGTCGATGCTCGAGCTCACGGAGTCGCTGATGCGGGATCTCGCGACGTCGCTCGACGCCTCCGGGCGTCGGACGTTCGGCGAACTGGAGATCGACTATGCCGCGCCGTTCGACCGGGTCGCCTACGGCGCGCTCGTCGAGCGTTCGACGGGTTCGCCGATGACGGACTTCGGCGCGATGCGGGCGAAGGCGCGTCAGATCGGCGTCGAGAACGTGGATGCGATGGACGACTGGCTGGTCGTGAACGAGGTGTTCGAGCACTTCGGGGAGGCGGCGATCGACCCGGCGCGTCCGACGTTCGTGACGGACTTCCCGAGCGCCATCTCCCCGCTCACCCGTCCGCACCGCGACGATCCGACGTTGTCGCACCGCTGGGAGTTGTTCGTCGCGGGCATGGAACTCGGCAACGCGTACACGGAACTGAACGACCCCGACGTGCAGTTGTCGAAGTTCACCGAGCAGTTGCGCGGCGCCGACGACGAAGCTCGGGCGTTCCGGGCCCTCGACGTCGACTTCATCCAGGCGCTCCGCGTCGGCATGCCGCCCGCCGGCGGCCTCGGCATCGGCGTGGATCGCGTGATCATGCTCATGACCGGCCAGACGTCCATCCGCGACGTGATCCTGTTCCCGCTCATGCGCCCCGAGTGAGCGCGTTGAGCCGCCCGAATCCCGGGCGCCGGACGGCGGTACAACCCGGCGGCCGTCGCGTTCCGTGCCCGTTCTCCGTTCCCCGTTCTCCAGTCCCAAGGACCTCCTCATGTTCGATCGTCAGGTTCGTCGCGGTTCGTGTGTCATCGTGGCCGTGCTCCTGCTGCTGGCGACGGGCGTGGTTCGGGCGGAGCCGAAGGAGGACGGTCGGTGGTATCGGCTGGATCTCGCCGGGTCCCGGGCGGGGTACCAGCACGATCGGACGACGGTTGCCGAGGACGGGACGATCACGTCGCGGTCGGACATCACGATGAGCATCGCCCGCGGCCCGCTGGAGATCACGATCGAGATGTCGACGTCCTTCGTCGAGGCGGCCGACGGCACGCCGGTACGGGCGACGGCGCGTCAGAACATGAGCCAGAACATCATCGAGACCGTGTGCACCTGGACGCCGGATCACATCGTCTACGTGTCGACGCAGGGCGGACGGACGATCACGAAGGAGGAGCCGCTGCCGGAAGGCGAGTGGCTCACGCCGCGGCTGGCCCGGGCGTACTTCCTGAAGCGGCGCGAGGGCGGCGCGAAGGAGATCACCTATCGCGTCATCGATCTCCAGAACGGTCTCTCGCCCTTCGCGATCCGGCACACGTACGTGAAGGACGACGTCTTCGACCTCGACGGGCGTGAGGTGCCGGTCACGGTGTGGTCGACGGAGTCGGAACTCATGGCGGGCACGACGGCGACGGAGATGTACTCGGCCGACGGCGTCCTCGTGCACAGCATCACGACCCTGCCGCTGGGCACGATGGAGGCGCGACTGGTGACCGAGGCGGACGCCCTGCAGAAGGCCGACAAGGCGCCGGAACTGATGGTGAGCACGTTCGTGCGCCCGAGCCGCGCAATCGAGCGTCCGCTCAAGGCGACGACGGCGACCTACGTCCTGCGCGTCACCGACGGGGCGCTGCCCGATCTGCCGTCGGCCGGCGCCCAGCGGGTGAGCCCGCGCGAGGACGGTGCGCTCGTGCTCACCGTCGACGTGAACGACATGCAGCGCGCGAGCGGCGAGGACGAGGCGAACGAGGCGTACCGGGAGTCGTCGGCGATGGCGAACACCGAGGATCCCCAGATCGTCAAGTTGGCCGCCCGGGGGGTACGGAAGGCGAAGGACGACAGTCCGCTCGCGAAGGCGGAGGCCTTGCGGGCGTTCGTGCACCGGTACATCAACAAGAAGGATCTCGGCACCGCCTTCGCCTCCGCGTCCGAGACCGCCCAGACCCGTTCCGGCGACTGCTCCGAGCACGGCGTGCTGCTCTGCGCGCTGCTTCGCGCCCAGGGCATCCCGTCCCGCGTCGCGAGCGGACTCGTCTACGCCGACGCGTTCGCCGGCAGCGAGTCGATCTTCGGGTGGCACATGTGGACGCAGGCGCTGGTCGACGGTCGGTGGGTGGACCTCGACGCGACCCTGCCCGTGAACTACACCGCCGGGCACATTCTCACCGGCACGTCGAGTCTCGACGAGAA
>JAGQOI010000447.1 GCA_020427625.1 Phycisphaerales bacterium
TCCCGACGTGGTGCGGACTCCCGCGACGATGTGCCGCGCGATGCGAATGGGCCCGGTGGGAGTCGAACCCACACGAAGGTTGCCCTTCCGCGGATTTTAAGTCCGCTGCGTCTGCCAGTTCCGCCACGGGCCCGTGTCGGGGGTGATCGGCATTCTAGCCGCCGGTTCTGAACGGGTTTCGACCCGCGCGCGGGACGGGCGATGCGGGGCTCGCCCGGTGCCTTCTCGTCTGCGGTCGACGGTGCGATCCGGGGCGTCGAACCGGTCGATCGTCGTTCCTCAGCGCACCATCTCGCTCACCACCGCGCCGTCGATCACGACGCCGATGCAGTGCGACGTGTACTCGAACGGGTCGCC
The DNA here is from genome assembly GCA_020427625.1 of Phycisphaerales bacterium. Classification (GTDB taxonomy): domain Bacteria; phylum Planctomycetota; class Phycisphaerae; order Phycisphaerales; family SM1A02; genus JAGQOI01. Next base: position 358 of record JAGQOI010000447.1, read on the forward strand.
GTCGTAGAGCGCGACGTCGCCGTCGCGGCCGACGGCAAGCGCGCCGACGCGATCGTCGATGCCGAGGATTCGCGCGGCATCGATCGTGATCGTCGCCAGCGCCTCCTCGAACGTCAGACCGTTCGCCGCCGCGATCGCCGCCTCGAACAGCACGATGCGCGTCTTCGGCACGTAACTCTCGTATCCCGCCTGGATCGCGACCGGGATCCCCGCGCGGCGCAGCGTCGCGGCCGTCTCGAACGACTGGTTCTCGCGCACGCCGACGGCGCGGGCCATGCTCGGATGCAGGATCACCGGCACGCCGGCGGCCTTGATCTCGTCGACGAGCAGGTACGACTCGGCCGCGGAATCGAGCCAGACGCGGATGTCGAACTCCGCGGCGATGCGCAGCGCCGACGCGATGTCCTGCGCGCGATCGGCGGTGACGAGCAGCGGCACCTCGCCGTTGAGCACGCGCCCGAGCGTCTCGAGCCGGAGGTCGCGATCCGGACGCCCGCGATGTCGTTCGTCGTCGGGCTCGTCACCCGCGTCGTCGTCGTCGGCGTCGGGTCGGTCGAGACGGGCGAGGTAGTCCCGGGCCTTGATGAGTTCGCCTCGCAGCATCGCCGCCATCTTGCCGCGCGTACCCGGGGACTTGCCCTCGCCGCGCTGGGCCTCGGGAGACAGGGTGACGGCGACGGCGGCCAGCGGCACGAGCATCGCCTCGTCGACGGTGTTGCCGGTCGTCTTGACGATCATGGTCTGGCCGGAGATGAGTTCGCCGGGCGCGTGACCGGTGTGGATCGTCGTCACGCCGAACGACCGCACCCACTCGACGAGCATCTCGCGCGTGTTGTAGGCGTCGATGGCACGAAGCTCCGGCTGCATGGGGTCGGCGTGCTCGAGCTGGTCCTGATCGTGGTCGCTGTTCAGCGCGCCGGCGACCCCGACCGTGCCGTGCGCGTCGATGAGCCCCGGCGTGACGACGGCGGCGCGCAGGACGCGAACGCCCGCGGGGATCGGGGTCGTCGCGGCCGGGCCGACGGCGCTGATGCGCCCGTCGGTGATGACGACGACGCCGTCGGTGATCGGCGCGCCCGACATCGTGTGCACGACGTCGCCGCGCACGGCGACCTGGGCGTGCAGGGCGGTAGCGACGGCGAGGGCGAGCGCGGCCGCGCCGAGCGCGACGGTGCGAAGATCGTTGGTCGTGCGCTTCACCGCATATTCCCTTCGTCGTAGCAGCAGAAGTAGGGGTCCTGATCATGTCCCGCGCCGTCGCCGCCGGTCGCGTAGAGCCGGTCGTCGGGATCGGCGCGATCGAAGACGCGTTCGCCTTCGACGAAGGTTTCGAGCACCTTCGTGTAGACGGACAGCGGGTCGCCGTCGAGGATGATGAAGTCCGCGTCCTTGCCGGCGACGAGCGATCCGGTGCGATCGTCGAGTTCGAGGATGCGGGCGCCGTTGATCGTGAGGGCGCGGAGTGCGCCGTCGCGGCTCATGCCGGCGCGGACGGCGAGCGCGGCCATGCGGAGGAAGAGGCGCGAGTCGGTGATCCAGTCGTCGGTGTGGAACGCGACGAGCACGCCGGCGTCTTCGAGGATGCGTCCGGTCTCGTAGGACAGGTGCATCGCCTCGAGCTTGCCGCCGGGACTGTCGACGAGGATGACGGAGCACGGCGCGCCGGCCGCGGCGATCTCCTCGGCGACCATCCAGCCCTCGCTGATGTGATGGAGCACGACGCGGAAGCCGAACTCCTTCGAGAGCCGGAGGACGGTCATGATGTCGTCGTGCCGGTGGGTGTGATGGTGGACGACGCGGGTGCCGTCGAGGACTTCGACGAGCGCCTCCATGCGGAGGTCGCGCTGGGGCATCTTCGCGGCATCGCCGTCGGCGCGGGCGATGCGGTCGCGGTAGGCGAGGGCGCGGATGAACTCGCTGCGGACGATCGCGGCGGCCTTCCCGCGCGTGCCGGGAAAGGGCGGGTCGTCCTGCGGGTTGGTGCCGTTGGCCATCTTGATGCCGCCCATCATGCGGCCGTCGACGTCGTGGATGAGGAGATCGTCGATGGTGTGAGCCGCGCGGAGCTTGACGGAGACGGTCTGTCCGCTGAGCAGGTGTCCGGAGCCGGGCATGATGTTGAGGCAGGTGAGTCCGCCGGCGCGGGCGCGCATGAAGCCGGAGTCGCGAACGTTGATGGAGTCGTGGATGCGGACGTCGGGTTGCATGGGCGCGGAGGCGTCCGCGCCGCCGATGCCGCCGATGTGACTGTGCGTGCAGATGAGTCCCGGCATGATCGTGCGTCCGGTCGCGTCGATGCGTTCGGCGTCGGCCGGAATGACGACGGCGTCGTCCGGCCCGACGGCCTCGATGCGTCCGTCGCGCACGATCAGGGTGCCGCCGTCGATGGCTTCGCCGTCGATGGGGAGGATGCGGGCGTTCGTCCACGCGCGGGCGGGCCCGTCGGCGCCGGCCGTCGCGTCGAGGCCGAGCGCGGCAAGGCCGAGACAGAGAAGGATGAGGAATCGATGCACGGGACGGGCCCTTTCGGTGCGGAGGAGGTGTCCCATCATGGCGGGAGGACGGGGGTCGGGCAAGGGAGGAGCGGCGTCGTGCGCGCCCGATCGGGACCCATGGGGAATAGTGCCGCGGTCCCATGGGTTGGTGAGGCACCCTACCTATCATCCCGCGACCATGACCACCGCCACCCGACCGACCGAGGATCTGCTCACCCTCCAGTGCATGGAGGTCTGGGGCGGCAACGAGGCGAACGACAGTCGCGTGAGCCTGTCGGGTCTCGATGCCTGGGTGTTCTCGCGGCCGTTCGCGGGCGAGGCGCACGGGGGCGACGTGCACTACGTCTCGAGCTGCGCGAGCGGGCGGATCTCCCGATTGCTCGTCGCGGACGTGAGCGGGCACGGCGAGGCGGTCGCGGCCATCGCGGTGGGCCTCCGCACGCTGCTCCGCCGGTACGTGAACCACATCGACCAGACGCGCTTCGTGGAGTCCATGAACGAGGCGCTGAGCCGCACGTTCGCGGACGGCGGCTTCGCGACGTCGGTCATCTCGACGTATTTCGGTCCGACCCGCACGTTGTCGGTGAGCAACGCCGGTCATCCGCCGCCGCTGTGGTATCGCGCGAAGACGGGTGTCTGGCAGGCGCTCACCTTCGAGGCGTTCGGTCGTCCCGCCGACGCGGAGACCGACGCCACGGGCGACGGCGGCGTGCGCGATCTGCCGCTCGGGATCGTGGGTCCGACGCGGTACACGCGGGTGGACGTGCGCATCGATCCGATGGATCTCGTGGTGTTCTACACGGACTCGCTCATCGAGGCCGCGGATCACGACGGGCGCCAGATCGGCGTCGACGGTCTGCTCGAACTCGTCCGCGGGCTGGAGGACGGCGATCCCGACGCGCTCATTCCCGCGCTGCTCGCGCGGGTCGACGTCCACCGCGAGGGGCGCGATGCCGGCGATGACGTGACGGTGCTGCTCATCCGTCCGAACGGTCGCAAGCCCGTGCGCCCGCTGATCGATCGTCTGCTCCTGCCGTGGCACATGGGCAAGGCCTTCGTCGCCTCCCTGCGTCCGGGCGGCCCGCCGATGCCCTGGCCCGAGTTCAGCCTGGCTGCGATGGGCGGATTCTTCTCGGATCGGCTGAGCCGACGTTGAGGTGCGTTCCGGGCTCCGGGCGTCGCGGTTCCGAGATCAATGTATTCGCCGGGTGCCGGGCCGCCTCTCACGAGGTGCCTCGTCATCTTTCACTGTTGTTCGGAGACGCCACATGCCGCGAAAGAGCCTGAATCGAGTGAGTTGTGCGACGATCATCGCCGCGATCGGCTCGTCGGCCGCGGGTCTCGTCGCGGAGCCCGGCGAACTGCTGTGGACGTTCGAGTTGTCGAACATCTCCGGCGCCTTCGTGACGGTCGCGCCGGACGGGACCATTTACACGACCGATCGCGACCGGCTCTGGGCGCTCACGCCGGCCGGCACGGTGAAGTGGGTGTTCGATGAGGCCGGCGGCGATGGCGGGCTGACGATCGGCGGCGGCGGCCAGCCGGTCGATCTCCTGCCCGACGGGCGTATCGTCGTCGGCGGCGGGTTCTCGATCTGGGCCCTCGATGCCGACGGCGTCATCGACTGGACGTTCAGTTGGGAGGGTGGGTTCTACAACCAGATCGACAACGGTCCGAGCGTCGGGCCGGACGGTCACATCTACGCGACCGCCGCCGTGAACGACGGATTCGGTCTCGGCGCGTTCTCGCTCACGACCGACGGCGACCTGCGTTGGCAGGACTCGCCGCAGCCGCCGCTCACGATCCTCAATGCCTCGCACAATCAGCGTGTCCGGTTCACGGACACTCGGATGATCTTCGGTTTCCTCGCGACCTCGGGTCCGGTGAGCGTGTACGGCTACGACCTCGACGGCGCGCAGACGAACTACGTCGACTACACCTGCGTCAGTTCGCCGAAGACGGACGGCGTCGCCCGCCTGCTGCTCTCCGGCCAGTGCGGCGTCCAGGCGATCGACCCCGAGTCGGACACGATCCTGTGGAGCGTCGGTCTCGGACCGGTGAACATGCTGCCGATCGCCGACGGCGACGGCATCGTGTATTCGGGCAGTTGGCATGGTCCCGTCAGTGCGATCGATGCGAGCGGGCAGGTGCTCTGGACGTCATCCAACGTCAGCCTCCAGCGAACGCTCGCGGTCAGCGATGAACACGGCGTCATGCTCTACGGCGGCGAGTCCTTCGGTCAGCCGAACTGGGCCGGCGCGATCGACATCGCGACGGGCGAGGCGCTCTGGGAACTCCCCTTCGACACGGTCGACGGACACAACGAACTGATCTGGTCGAACGAGGCCGCGTTCTCGCCGGACGGGACGGTCGCGTATTTCACGACGCGCTTCACGAGCAACGGTGCGCCCGGCCGCCTCTACGCGGTGCGTATCGCCGACGCCCCCGGCTGCACGACGGATCTCGACGGCTCGGGTGTGGTCGGCGCCCCGGATCTCGCGTCACTGCTCGCGAACTGGGGCGAGTGCCTCGCCTGTGCCGCGGACCTCGACGCCGACGGGAGCGTCGGTCCGAGCGACCTCGCCATGCTCCTCGCGGCGTGGGGTCGCTGTCCGTAGCGGTTTTTTTACCACGGAGACACGAAGAGCACGGAGAGAACGGCATTGGTTTCAGGATCGCGCGGCGGCGCCGACCGATTCACCGAACGCCCCCGCGTCACGATCCTCAAACCAGATCTTCCCCTCCGTGTCCTCCGTGCCTCCGTGGTGAACCAGATCTCACTGGCTCATGTTCACGACGCTCACGGATTCCATCCGCGGCGAATCGGTCTTGTTCGTGCCGATCTTCTCCACGACCTCCATGCCCTCGATCACCTTGCCGAACGCGGTGTACTCGCCGTCGAGGTGACGACAGTTCTCGCGGGTCAGGCAGATGAAGAACTGGCAGCCCGCGGAGTCCGGGTCCGATGAGCGGGCCATCGACAACACACCCTTCTCGTGCTTGCGGTCGTTGAACTCGGCCTTCAGCGTGTAGCCCGGGCCGCCCGTGCCGGTGCCGTTCGGGCAGCCGCCCTGGATCATGAAGCCGGGGATCACGCGATGGAACGTCAGGCCGTCATAGAAGCCCTCGCTCGCGAGCTTCCGGAAGTTCGCGGCATGCAACGGCGCGACGTCGTCCCAGAGCTCGACCGTGATGTCGCCGTGGTTCGTGGAGATCTTCACCTGCGGATACGTGGACATGCGGGTTCCCTTGCGGAAGTGGGGTGGAAACGGAACGCCCACGCCGGCGGGCGCGGGCGGGTGCGAGCGACGCGCGATCAGCGGGGCACGCGGTCGCGACCCGGCTTGGCCGGCGTGATGTCGGGCTCGGGCAGATCGGCTTCGACGCGACGGTCCGGGCGCCCGATGCCCGGCGCGCGCGAGGGTGCCGCGACGAGACGGGCGGTGCGGATCGCCGGTGGCTGCACCGGGCGACCGCGGGCGGGATCGGCGATCTCGACCTGGGCGAGACGCTTGATGACGTCGCCGCCGAGGACCGCGTAGCCGAACGCGCAGTACTGGCCGTCGAGACGCGCCGTGCCGGCCCGCGAAAGCGCGATGAAGTACTGGCTGCCCGCGGAGTCCGGATCGTCGGCCCGCGCCATCGACAGCACGCCGAAGTCGTGCGCGAGGCGGCTCGGTTCGAGCGGCAGCCAGTAGCCCGGGCCGCCGTCGCCCGTCGCGCTCGGGTCGCCGCCCTGGAGAACGAACGGATTGCCGTTGCGATCGAGGGGCACGATGCGGTGGAGGACCGTGTCGCGATAGAAGCCGTGACGCGCAAGATCGAGGAAGTTCCACGCCGTGTTCGGCGCCTCGTCCGGACGCAGCGAGAAACGGATGTCGCCGAGCTCGGTCTCGAGGATGACGTCCTGCTCGACGTAGAGACGGACGCCGCTCGGCTGCGGCGGCGTGTCGGGATCGCCGGTCGGCGTCGGCGTCGTCGTCGACACGCCACGCTCATCCTCGGGCAGCAACGACTCGGGATCGTCGCCCCAGCCGGTGATGCGGGTGTACGTCGTCGTGCCGTCGGGTCGCGTGTCCGGACGCGTGTACATGACGGGACGTTCGATGAGCGGCTGCACGACGAGCGGCGAACCGGCGGGCGCGCCGTTCACGAGCAACTGCGCGTAGAA
>JAGQOI010000448.1 GCA_020427625.1 Phycisphaerales bacterium
ACTCGTTCCGGCAGAGACGAACAGCGGCGACGGGTTCGGCGAATCGATCGCCGTTCGCGGTGACGTCGCCGTCGTCGGCGCGCCGTTCGACGACGATCGCGGAACCGATGCGGGGTGCATCTACCTCTTCGCCTTCGACGGCGCGCTCTGGCAGTTGACCGAGAAGGTCACTGCCTCCGACGGTGAGGCTGGCGATCACTTCGGCATGGCCGTGGATGCGGAGGTGGTCGGCGGGATGCGCCGGATTGCTGTGGGGGCGCCGGGAGCGCGCAAGGCTTACGTGTTCGAGGACTTCAATGGGGTCTTGACGCAAGTCGCAGAACTCCCGGTTCCTGGTGGCGGTGGGGACGAGTTCGGGACGTCGATATCGGTAGACGGCGATCTGTTGGCCGTCGGTGATCCGGGGCGCGTGACGGTCTTCTCCTCACTCGGGACGGTGACCGTGTATCAACGTGGCGCGGGTGGTGTCTGGGCGCTCTTTCACGACATCAGCAGCCCGGTGCAGGACGCGCTCGGGAGTGCGGTCGACATTGACGGCCTTCGCATGCTGGTCACTGGCGGCTTCGGTTCGATCGTGTTTGCCTACGAGACCGACGGCAATTCGGAGTTCGCGCTGATTGGCCAAGTGAATGACCCGAGCCTCACCGGCACGGGATTCGGAACCGATCTGTCCTCCGACGGCCAGTTCCTTGCCATTGGCTCACCCGATGCCGATCCGATCGATACCGGTCTCGACGCCGGCGAGACGCTGATCGGTAACGTGTCCGGTGCTCCCGGCGCGTGGACCTTTGACATCCTGCGCCCTTCGGACGGGGATGCCGGGGACCGCTTCGGCGCCTCGGTCGCCGTCAGCGGCGACCAGATGATCATCGGCGCACCGGGCGACGATGACATCGCCTTCGATGCCGGTGCCGCTTACCTGTATCAGCGCGTCGGCGGCAACGTCTGGATTCCGGCCGGCAAGATCTATTCGACCAGTGCGGAGCCGTACGACGCCTTCGGCAGCGCGGCCGCGCTCGACTCGATGCGTGGTCTCGTCTCCGCCGAGTTCGCCGACAACGAGGGCGCCATCGACGCCGGTGCGACGTACGCCTTCTCCCTGGCCGACTGCAACGCCAACGGGCTCATTGACGGGTGCGACATTGCGCTCGGTCTGAGCGAGGATTGCAACGTCAATCGCATTCCCGATGAGTGCGAGATCCTGTCCGGCGACGCGACGGACATCGACGGCGACGGCGTTCTCGATGAGTGCGAGGACTGCAACGGGAATGGCCTGCCCGACGACTACGAGATCGACATGGGCATGGCCCAGGACTGCAATGAGAACGGTCTGCCCGACGACTGCGACCTCACCATCCCGCCCGTCAACCTCGTCTTCGCCATGGATACCTCCGGCTCGATGGATGACGAGGCGGCTGCGATCTGCAACGCCATCTTCGACGTGGTCGAAGACCTCTCCGATCGTGGCATTACGGTGCTCCCCGAGCTCTACGGAATCACCAAGGCGCCCGGTGGTGATTTCTCCTGCCTGACGGATACCGTGCTTGGTACGCTCGGCGCTGACGTGCCCGGGTCGCCGACGTGTTGCCCCCTTCTCGGCAACGACGAGGATTGGGGCCCCGCCACCGCGATCATCGCCGAACGCTACCCATGGATGGACGGCGCAATCCGAATCATCGTGCCCGTAAGCGACGAGGGACCACGCAACGGGAGCGAGCACATCGATGATGATGACCAGGAGGTCATCGACAACGCAATCGTGATTGCGAGTGAGAACGGCGTCGTGGTGTCACCGATTGTGGGGACCGGCGGCGAGGGCGTGGTCTTCGCATACGCGTCCCAACTTGCGGCCGGGACCGGAGGCACGGCCATCCAGTTTGATCCCGACGCCGACGTCGCTGCCGCCATCGCCGAGATCGTACTCCGCGTCGTTTCCCTCGATTGCAACCAGAACGGCGTGCCTGACGAGTGCGACATCGCCAACGGCATCATTCCGGATTGCAACGACAATGGCGTTGCGGACGCCTGTGAAGTGAATGACGGCCTCGTCGAGGATTGCAACGGCAACGAGATCCCTGATGAGTGCGAGGCGCCGTTCATCGATGCCCAGTCGACCGAACTCGGGCCGATCGGAGCCGGTTCGCCGCAGGCATTCCTCATCGTCGGCGCGCCACTCGCCGGTTCGGACGTGACGCTCACCATCCTCGCCGTCGGCGACTTCAGTGCCGCGCTCGAGACGGTCGACATCGCCATCAACGGCACCTCGGTCGGTACCTTCGTCGGCGCGGCAGGCGTGGATTGTCCGGGCGAGCCGACGGGCGAGACTATCGTCGTTCCGGCGGCAACCTACAACGCGGCGATCGGCGCGAATGCCGTGTTCACGCTCACCGCTTCGGGCGCGGTCGATCCGACGGCCTGCAGCGGGGAGAACTGGATCTCGATCCGCGTGCGATACCAAGCCATCTCGGCGGACGACTGTGACGGAAACGGCATGCCCGACGATTGCGACATCGCCGCGGATCCGTCGCTCGACCTCAACGAGAATGGTCAGATCGACGCCTGCGAGGGCGGCGCGGCACCGTGTGACTTCAACGCCGACGGACACGTCGATGCCGCGGACCTTGCGTTCCTCTTGAGCCAGTGGGGGCCGTGTTCCGGCTGCCCGGCCGATCTCGACGGCGACGGCATCGTCGGACCCGGCGACCTTGCGATCTTGCTGAGCAACTGGGGCTGAATCACGTCCGACCACGCGCGGAGGATCCCGATCATGACACGTAGTCCATTGACGCACATCATCATCGTCGTCACGATGGCGTTGATCGCTGCCGCATCTGCCGGTGCCATTGGACCGGTTGCCGACACCTCCATCACCTACCAGGCACAACTCCAGCAGAACGGTGCTGTCGTCGAAGGTGCCTGCGACTTCATCTTCAGCCTGTGGGATGCGCCGACGGGCGGCGACAATCTCGGCCCGGTCCTTCAGGTCAATGCGCTGCCAATCGCGGACGGACTCGTCACGACAACTCTTGACTTCGGTCCCGAGGCGTTCAGCGGAGATGCCCGATGGCTGCAGGTTGCGGCGCGGTGTCCGTCGGGGAGTGGACCGTTCATCACACTGGCGCCGCGCCAACGCCTCACGGGTGCGCCGTACACCCTACGCGCGCTGAATCAGAACACGCTGAGCGGCGCGGACGGCTCGCCGAATCCGGCAGTCTTCGTCGATGTCGACGGCAGGGTCGGTGTCGGAACCGAGACACCAACCTCGCTGCTGACCGCCGATGGCGTCATCGAGTCGACCACCGGCGGCTTCCTCTGTCCCGACGGCTCGACGCTCGCCTCGACCAACGGGCTCGTGAACCAGGTGACCCCAGGCTCCGGTTTGCTCGGCGGCGGGTCCGGACCGGCGGTGACCCTGGACGTGGCGTGGGCCGGCAATGGCTCGGCCAATACCGTCGCGCGGAGCAACCACTGGCACAACACGCTCGCGGCATCGGACGGCAACCCGCTGTCGGCGGTCCATGTGGATGCCAGCGGACTCGTCGGCATCGGCACGACGACGCCGTCCACGCTCCTTCACCTTCAGTCGACCTCGCCGCTGATCTGGTACACGGATACCAACGATCCGACTGGCACCAACTGGACCCTTGGCAATGTGAATGGCACGTTCCGACTGACCAACCAGTCGTTCGGCGGCAATCCGATCAACATCACACCCGACAACTTCGTGGGCATCGGCGGGATCTCGGGTCCGGTGCATCCGCTGCAAGTCGCGGGCAACATCTGCGCCGCGGATTACCTGACTTGCTCGGACGTGCGGCTCAAGGAGGACATCGAACCGATCACCGACGCGCTCGCCGCCGTGCGCTGTCTTCGCGGCGTTACGTTCAGTTGGATTTCCGATGGCGCTCCTCATCCCGATCGCCATTATGGGTTCCTTGCGCAGGAGGTCCGCGAAGTCCTGCCGGACCTCGTGAACGCGGCCGATCCGCAGTCGTTGTCTGTTCGCTATACCGGCCTCGTGCCGGTGCTCACCGAAGCACTGCAGGAGCTCGATGCGCGCGTTCGTGAACGCGACGCCACGATCGCGCGCCAAGGTGAAGACATCGCCAGGTTGTCCGCTGATCTGCAGCAAGCCGTGGCCCGTCTGGGGGCCCTGGAGGCGGCCACGAAGGAACGATGATTCCGCCGCCTTCCACGGTCATGAGGCAACTCGTCCATGACTGCGGTCCGGGCACGTCCGTGTTCGGCCTCGCGCCTCACACCAGATTGGCCGAGGTCCTCGATGCGGACGTCTCCGCTGCTCGCCAACAGTGGCTCGACGATGCACCGGACGCGGCGGAGCGGCTGCGGCCGTCTCGGTCAGACTCTCTGCTCACCACGAATCACGACGCGGCGAAGTGCTCGACTTCCACAGCCTGCGACACACGTTCGATGCATGGCTTGCGATCGCAGGCGCGCATCCGAAAGCCGTCCATCATGCGGCACTCGGTGATCGTCCTCACCATGAACACGTACGGGCACTTCTGCCCGGTGCAGGCGGCGGACGAGGTGGCGCGTCTCCATCGGACGCTCGAGACGGCCGAAAGTGAGCCCGATGCGCGCATCGCATGTGTTAGCGCACACGGCGCCGCAGGGCATGATTCGATGCGAGCCCATGCGATGGCGCCGCATCGCTGCCGCTCATCAGCGCCGTCGCAACTCATTGCCGAATTGAGTGTTGAGCGTCCCCGTCCGAGGTGATGCGAAGCACCGCCGAATGCCCTGTGTAGGACTCGAACCTACGACCCGCTGATTAAGAGTCAGCTGCTCTGCCAACTGAGCTAACAGGGCGGGAACGGGGAGTGTACCCGGCGCGGCGGCAGGGTCAAGCAGGGTC
>JAGQOI010000449.1 GCA_020427625.1 Phycisphaerales bacterium
CACCGGCAGCGCGTGGAAGAGGATGGGCGGGTCGTGGTGGGGTTTGTGACGGTCGGGGTGGATCTGTCGGTTGTCGCCGGGTTGGTCGAGAGAATGCACCACGATCTTGTTCGCGGTCGACGTGCCGTTCGTGACGAAGAACGTCTCGTGCGACCCGAAGGCGCGGGCGGCGGCGGTCTGGGCCTTCTTGATCGGGCCGCGGGGCTGAAGCAGCGAATCCAGCCCGCCGCTCGTCGCCGACGTCTCCGCGAGGAAGATCCCCCGCCCGTAGAAGTCCAGCAGGTCGCGGGCCCAGTGCGAGTTCGTCATCGACTTGCCGCGGGCGACCGGCAGCGCGTGGAACACGCCCGCCGGCTTCTGGCTGAACCGCCGCAGCGCGTCGAAGAAGGGCGCCTCGTAGCGCGCCTGGATGCCCCGGAGAATGCTCAGGTGCAGCTCGTGGTACTGGTCGAGCCGGTAGAACGCGCGGCGGAACTCCGAGCCGAGCCGACCCGCGACCTCCTCCAGCGGCGTGTCCGTGACGAGGAAGAGGTCGACCTCCGGGCGCAGGTGCTTGATGAGGCGCCCCAGCGCGATACTGCGGGGCAGGCCGTAGAGTTCGTCGAGCCCGAGCCCTTCGAGCTTCATGAGGTAGGGCTCGAACAGTTCGTGCCGGTTGGTGCTGTCGTAGCCGTAGTTGTAGCGCATCACGCACGTCTGGATCGTGCGGTTGAAGAGGACCGCGATGATCGCGTCCTCGACGCTCGGGACCGTGACGATGTCGTACGTGAAGTCGTCGTCCTCGGCCCGCACGCCGTGCAGGTTGTCGCGCAGGTCGGCGCGATCCTCCTCGTCGACGGTGTCGACCACCAGCACCTCGAAGTACGGGCGCACCTTGCCCGACCGCTCCTCACGGGCGTCGGGCTCCGTCGAGCCGTGATGACGCTGATTCATCGCGATGCCCCGCGATCGGTAGGCGTCGCCGACCAGCAGGCGGGCGACCTCCGTCACGTTGCGGGCGAGACCCTCGTAGTCGCGCCGCTCGTAGAGACGCGTCATCTCCTCCACGACGTCCCAGCCGGGAAAGGCCCAGTACGCCTCCAGCGAACGCAGCGTGTCGAGGTCGGCCGCGACGAGCGCGCGGGGCTCATCGTACTGGCGACCCGTCCGGGCGAACTCGCGCAGCCAGTTGCAGGTCACCTGGAGATGATTCCACGTGTCCAGCCGAAGCTGCGTCGCGTTGTACTGACGGACCCGCTCGCGCGGCGCCGCCCCGTCGACGGCGTTGCCGAACGGAGGATGAGGCGGGTTCTCCGTCGTCATACCGACCCTCCGGACAGGTCGGCGGGCGCCAGGACCGCCGGCGGCGCCACGGGTGCCACGGGCGCGACGGGTGCCACGGGCGCGACGGGTGCGACGGGTGCGACGGGTGCCGTGGGAGGCGGCGGCATCATCGACGTCAGGGGCGCCGGCGTGACCGGCGGCGCGTCGGCCGCGCCGGGGTCCGAAGCGAGTCCGGCCCGCGAGCCGCGCGCCTGCTTCACGAGCGGGCCGAGCGTCTCGAGGTACCGATGGTTGCTCTCGTTGCGCCGGTAGATGGAGAAGTCGACCTTGCGGTCGCGGAAGCTCTTGAGGGGCTGGCCGAGGCCGCGCAGTCCGACCTCGCGGGAGCGTCGCACGCGCTCGAGATCGAGTTCGATGGGGATCATCTCTTCGCTGCTGCCGGCCTCGTACATGATGTCGCCGGACGGCGCCACGAAGATCGAGCGTCCGATGCCGCCGTCGCCGACGCCGTTGATGTCGATGACGAAGCACTGGTTGGTCGCGGCGGTCGCCCGCGCGATGGCGAGTTCCACGTCGCGATCGATGCTCGCGGTGAGCGTGGGATGGAGGATGATCTCGGCGCCCATCGCCGCCAGCGTGCGCGACGTCTCCGGGAACCACATGTCGTAGCAGATGCTCACGCCGAAGCGCCCGACGTCGGGCACGTCGAACACGCAGAACTCGGATCCCGGCTCGACGCCGGTCTCGTACGGCAGGAACGGGAACATCTTGCGGTAGCGGGCGACGACCGTGCCGCCGGGATCGATCACCGGCGCGGTGTTGTACACGACGCCGTCGGCCTTCTCGAAGAACGAGCCCGGCAGAAGCCACACGTTGTGCTTCGCGGCCAGCGTGCAGTAGCGGGCCTCGGCGTCGTTCGGCAGCGGCGTCGCGTTGCCGGTCCAGCCGCCGAACGTCGCCAGTTCGCTCACGACCACCATCTGCACCCACGGGTAGAGGTACAGCAGCATCTCGATGCGATCGACGACGTGCGGCAGGTTCGAGTGACGACCCGAGAGTTGGAGTTGCAGACCCGCGACGGCGAATGGCGTCATGAGGAAGAGACCTTCCCGACCGCAGGTTGCAGGTGACGACCGGACGGAGCCTGCGTTCCCGTCCCGACGTGCCGAAGCACTTCTTCCTCAAGGATAGACAATCCGCGGTCGAGTTCCTCGTCCGTGATGACGAGCGGCGACAGAATGCGGATGATGTTCGCGTAGATGCCGGCGGTGATGACGAGCAGGCCGCGATCCAGACAGGCCTTGACGATGCGTTTCGTCGCGTCCGTCGCCGGTCGATTCACGTCGCCGTCTTCGGCCAGCTCGATGCCGATCATCGCGCCGAGTCCGCGCACGTCGACCACCGCGGGCGTCGACGGACGCAGCGCCTCGAGGCGGGCCCGGATCGTGTCGCCGACGACGCGGGCCCGGGCGTTGAGATCGAGTTCCTCCATCCGCCGGATCGTCGCGATCGCGGCCGCGCAGGAGACGGGATTGCCCCCGTACGTGCCGCCGACGGTGCCGGGCCGGGCGGCATCCATGACCTCCGCCCGCCCGATGACGGCGGAGATCGGCAGGCCGCCGCCCATGGACTTCGCCCAGGTCGAGAGATCGGGGATGACGCCGAAGTGCTGGTACGCGCCCCAGTTGCCGGTGCGGGCGAACCCGCTCTGGACCTCGTCGAAGATGAGGACGATGCCATGTTCGTCGCAGATCTCGCGCAGCCCGCGCACGTACGCCTCGGGCACGACGTTGAAGCCGCCCTCGCCCTGCACGAGTTCGATGATGACGGCGGCGACGTCCTCGGGCGCGATGGTGTTGCGGAACGCGCGTCGGAGGCGATCGAGTTCGCGGCGGGCGATGGCGTCCGCATCGCCGCCGCCTCGGAAGACGTCGGGGAAGGGCATCCGGTGGATGTCCGGCGCGAACGGTCCGCAGCCCCGCTTGTAGTCGATCTTGGAGGTCAGCGTGGCACAGAGGAGCGTTCGTCCGTGGAAGGCCTCGCCGAAGCAGATGACCGCGCCGCGACCGGTCGCCTGCCGGGCGATCTTGATCGCGTTCTCGACGGCCTCGGCGCCGGAGTTGAGCAGCAGGCACTTCGTGTGCTCGCCGTGCGGAAGCACCCGCGCGAGCGTCTCGCACAACTCGACGTACGGCGCATAGGTCGCGATGTGGATGCAGGTGTGCAGCAGGCGGTCGGCCTGCGCCTTGATCGCGGCGACGACCTCCGGATCGCGGTGCCCGACGTTCATCACGCCGATGCCGCCGACGAAATCGAGGTACTCGCGTCCGTCGACGTCGACGATCATCGCGCCCGACGCCGTCGCGGCGACGACGTCCGTCACCCGCGGAAGACCTCGACAGACCACCGCGTCACGTCGTGCCAGCCAATCCCGAGCCGTGCTCATGAATCAACCCTCAGAACAAAGGTTCCGTCCAGCATGTTCAACGATCTCGGCCAACAAATTGTGTTGACTGGCTGTGCCAGGCGCCGAGTGTTCGATATAATAGACAAAATGGCATCCCGCAGCAAGTCCCTCGACGCCCGTCGCGCCGGGGCCCGCCGGACGGCGGCGCCCCCCGTGGCCGCGCGCGGGGACGGCTCGGGCGCCGGCATCGCGGGCCCGCCGCCCGACTTCGACATCGGCGCCCGCCTGCGGGCGGTGCGCCGC
>JAGQOI010000450.1 GCA_020427625.1 Phycisphaerales bacterium
GGCGAGGCCGACCATCATCGCGGGCAGGTCGTCCGGCAGTCGTCGTTCGCGGGCGCGTTCGGGCAGTTCCATGGCCGACAGGTGCGCGCCGGCGGCGAGCTGCTGGAGGCGTTCGACCGTCGACGCGAATGCGTCGCTTCCGGCGAAGAGGGTCTCGCAGCGATCGGCGTCGAACTCCATCTGCCGGAGCATGAAGCCGCTGATCGCCTCGCTGACGACCATGAGGACCCAGAGGATGCGTCGCGCGAGCCAGACGGTGAGCTGCACGCCGAGTCCGAAGATGCCGAACCCGCCGGTGCAGATGCGCGCGATCGCGTCATCCCAGGCGTCGCGTTCGTACACGACGCGGGCGAGCCAGTGATGGATCGAGCGGATGAGGTAGGTCATCCGCATGCCGGCGCCCTGGGTGAAGTGCCCGAACTCGTGGGCGAGCACGCCGGCGAACTGTCGCGTGTTCATGCCGGCGACGAGCGGAAGACCGATGACGAGGATGAGGTCCCGGCCGCCGAAGAGGCTCAGCAGGCCGCGCCGGTACGCGGCCGCGGCGTTCGGATCGCACGTGATGTCGATGCGTCGCGGTCGCGGCGCTCCGACGACATCGGCGACGGCATGCACGAAGGCGAAGAGCGTCGGCTCGTCCCGCGGATTGAGCGAGGTGTACGGCGCCTGTCGTCGTCGGGCGAAGAGCGGCTTGAGCATGGTCACGACGAGTGCCGCGCCGGCGAGGATCGGCAGCACGTAGATGATGACGCGTCCGCGCATGCCCTGGCCGGAGAGGACGCCGAGATCGTGGGTGGCATGGAGGACGGTGAGGGTCCCGACGGCGCCGATGGCGGCGAGGTAGAGGGCGGGCAGGCAGAGGACGGCGGCGCCGACGACGACCATGCCGAGGATGTAGAGGGGCGCGGCCGGTCGCGGCGGGATCTCGCCGCGGACGGCGTCGACGAGTCGGCGCGCGAGATCGTGCCGCGAGACCTTCCGCCGCGTCGGCGTGATGCGTCCGGACTCTGATCCCCCCGGCATCATCCCCGTCATGATATCGATCGCACGCGATTCCTCGAACCCGAACGGCATCCGAATTTTCATCCAAAAACCACCCGAACATCTCTTGCATCCCGCCCGAAACACGGTATCCTATCGGACACCGAACATTGACCACTTACGAGGGCCAAGGTATGGTTTCCACCATGAACGGAAAATCGGGCGGCGTGGCATCGAAGCGAGGCACGGCGAAGGGTCGGACGAGTTCACCGACGAAGATGGTCGAGGAGAAGGGCAAGTCCCAGGCTCTGGACCGGGCGATCTCTCAGATCGAGAAGTCGTTCGGTTCGGGTTCGATCATGCGTCTGGACGGCGATCTCATCCGGGTCATTCCGGGCATTTCGACGGGCGCGTTGAGTCTGGACATCGCATTGGGCGGGCGTGGCGTGCCGCGCGGCCGGGTGGTGGAGATCTACGGTCCGGAGTCGTCGGGCAAGACGACGCTGGCGTTGTCGATCATCGCCAGTGCGCAGCGCAAGGGCGGCGTCGCGGCGTTCATCGATGCGGAGCACGCGTTGGATCCGACGTGGGCGAAGCGTCTGGGCGTGAATCTCGACGAGATCCTCGTGTCGCAGCCGGACACGGGCGAGCAGGCGTTGGAGATCTGCGAGTTGCTCGTGCGTTCGAGCGCGGTGGACGTCGTGGTGGTCGACTCGGTCGCCGCGCTGATTCCGCGGGCGGAGATCGAGGGCGAGATGGGCGATGCGCACGTGGGTCTGCAGGCGCGTCTGATGAGTCAGGCGTTGCGGAAGCTCACGGGCGCGATTTCCAAGAGCGACACGGTGGTGATCTTCATCAACCAGTTGCGTGAGAAGATCGGCGTGATGTTCGGCTCGCCGGAGACGACGCCGGGCGGCCGCGCGTTGAAGTTCTACGCGTCGGTGCGCATCGACATCCGCCGGACGGGTTCGATCAAGGACGGTGACCGTGCGATCGGCAACCGCGTCCGGGCGCGGGTGGTGAAGAACAAGATCGCGCCGCCGTTCCGCGACGCCGAGTTCGACATCATGTTCGACGAGGGCATCAGCACCTCGGGCGACCTGCTGGATCTCGCGGTGATCGACAACGTCGTCCAGAAGTCGGGCGCCTGGTTCAGCTACGGCGATGTCCGACTCGGCCAGGGACGTGAGAACTCGAAGGTCTTCCTTCGCGAGAATCCCGATCTCTTCGAGGAGATCCGGCAGAAGGTGCTCGACGTCCGCGGCATCAACCCCACCGCGGCCGCCACGACCGGCCGCGCCGACACGGACGGCGACACCGACACGGACGGCGACACCGACTCGGGCGGCGACACCGACGAGTAGTCCGGCGCGGGCCGGCGCGTCGGCGCGGCCGGGCGTATCGGCATGAACGCGCGACGTGCCCGGCGACGGCGCGCGAAGACGGTCGAGCGGCGTGTCGAACGTGCGCCTGGCGGTTCGATGACTTGGCACCGCGAAGGGCCGGAGCTGGGCCCGGAACTGGGCCCGGAACTGGGACTGGAGCTGGAACTGGTGCGAGTTTGGGCCGGGTCTGGGGCTGGGTCTCGGCCGGGATCTGGGCCGGGTCTTGAGGCCGGGTCTTGGGGCTGGGTCGGGGTCGGGGCTGGGCCGGGTCTGGGTTGTCGCGAGGGCCGGGGCGAGAGGGCTGGGGCGAGAGGGCTGGGCGGCCGGCCACAGTCGACCCGTCGCTCGCGGCGCGGCGTGGGGTCGGTCGGCGGGAGATGGGTCGAGGGTCGACTGACCCACTCCCGGGAGATGTCGGACGATTGCCAAACGCACGCGACCGGCTATCATGACCGTCCCTCCAAACGAGGGGATTCCCGCACGCGGCTGTGGCGGAATTGGCAGACGCGCATGGTTCAGGTCCATGTGCCCGCAAGGGCGTGGAGGTTCGACTCCTCTCAGCCGCATTGAGACCCGGTGAGCCGGCATCGCGACGGTCCGGGCGGCCGACGGACGAGCACGCCGCGTCACCGGCAACGCCGTCGCGTCACAGGCAACGACCACTGGATGCACCCCGCCGAACCCGGCGGGGTGTGTTCGTTCATGCACGTCGACCGCCGGA
>JAGQOI010000451.1 GCA_020427625.1 Phycisphaerales bacterium
CCACGAGGGATGGACGAACTCCAGGCCCTTGCCGTCGGGTCCGACGAGCCGGCGCAGCGCCAGGCGCTGGAACCGCTCGCCGACGAGGTCGACGCCGTCGCCCGGCCAGCGGAGGAACGTGAGTCCCATCACGCCGAAGTACACGGCGAGGATCACGAGACACATGATCGCGAGCGGACGCCGCATCAGATGACGCAGCGCCACCGACATCGGGCCGCCGGTCGGCGCGCCAGTGCGCGGATCGGGACGCGGATCGGGGCGCGGATCGGGCGTGTTCGTCGAGGGCGTCATGACACGCGCACCCGGGGGTCGATGAGGGCGTAGGC
Organism: Phycisphaerales bacterium; assembly: GCA_020427625.1. GTDB lineage: Bacteria > Planctomycetota > Phycisphaerae > Phycisphaerales > SM1A02 > JAGQOI01. The sequence goes on from JAGQOI010000451.1 coordinate 327, forward strand.
GATGTCGGTCGCGAGCACGGCGACGCTGTAGACGACGGCGATGAGGTAGGTCATCGGCATGACGATCCAGAAGTCGCGGGCCTGGATGCCGCTGAGCATGAGGTCGCCGAGTCCCGGGATCTCGAACAGGCGCTCGATGAGCAGGCTGCCGGTGATGAGGAACGGGATGATGACGCTGATCCGCGTGACGATCGGGATGCCCGCGTTGCGCAGGACGTGGATGAACAGCACGTCGGCCTCCCGCACGCCCTTCGCGCGGGCGGTCCGCACGTAGTCCTGTTCCATCTCCTCCAGGAGCACGGCGCGATAGAACCGCACGGCGCTGCCGAGTCCGGCGAGGATGCCGATGGCGATCGGGAAGGCGAGGTACTTCACGCCCGCGAGACCGGGCGCCCAGCCGCTCACCGGGAACCACTGCGTCTCCGCGGCGATCCACTGTCCGAACACGATGTAGCTCAGGAACGGCACGCTCATCGCGAGCACGGTCGCGACGGTGATGACGGCGTCGAGCGGGCGCCCGCGATGCCTGGCCGCGAGCAGCGCGAGGAGCAGTTCGACGGCGAGCCCGACGAGGAACATGGGGATCGTGATGCTCATGGAGATCCCGACCTTGCGGGCGATGAGCGTCCAGATCGACTCCTCGTACTGCATCGAGTCCGCGAAACGGAACCGCATCACGCGGAAGAACTGGCTGTCGAACATCGATCGCGCGTCGACCTCCGCCCGCTCATCGGCCGTGAGCGCGACGTCGTCGAAGGCGACGTGCGGCGGGTGTTCGAGCCCGAGGGCGTCGATCTCGCGATTGATCGTCGACTCGGTGCCCCGAAGATCACGGGTCGCGGGCCAGCGGGACCGGAAGTCCTCGACGGCCCGCCGGGTCGATTCGTCGACGGTGCCGATCGTGGCGCCGAGCGACGCCATGACGGCCGCGAGACGCCGGTGCCGGTGCAGATCGAGCAGGTCCTCCCCGCGCAGCCAGGACGGGCTGTAGAACGCGGGCACGTCGAGCTCGTACTTCACCCGCAGGGCGCGGAGCTGTTCCGCGGACGGATTCTGCCCGGCGTACGGCAGGACCGGATCCTTCGACACGCCGAAGAACAGCACGAGCGTGATGACGAGCACGCCGAGCAGGACGGGCACGATCGCGAGCAGACGTCGGAGGATGAAGGCGATCACGGGTTCGACGCGCCTCCGGACGTCCATTCGCCGCGCTCGACGAGGTCGTCGAGCCGGCCCTCGACCCGCCCGCTCAGACGGGCCGCGCGCAGGGCGCCGTCGAGCCGGTAGTACATCGGCTGCGCCTTGAGGTACACGTGCAGTTGGAGATCGCCGAGCCAGTCGAAGTACATCTCGCGACGAACGTCGTAGTAGAGGACGATCGTCGGCACCTGGTCCTCGATGATGCGGGCCATCCGGCGGTAGAGGTCACGTCGCACCTCGCCGTCCGGCAGCACCGCGGCTCGTTCGTACAGCGCGTCGAAGTCCGGGTCGGAGAAGCCCGTCCCGTTCGCGCCGCCGTCGTAGTTGCGACTGTAGGAAAGCTGGAAGAACGTCTCCTCGTCCGGATAGTCCGCGACCCACCCGCCGCTCCAGAACTGGAGATTGTGCGCCCGCTTCTCGTCGAGCCACTTCGCGAAGTCGAGCGGCTCGACGGTGACGTCGATGCCGACCGCCTGCCAGCAGAGCCGGAGGAACTCCCCCATCGCCTGCGTCGTCGCGCGATTGCCCCGCAGCGTGTAGGTGAGCGTCGGCAGCGGCACGCCGAACCGCGCCTCGTGCAGACGCTTCGCCTCCACCACGAGACGACGCGCCTCTTCGGGATCGTACCGGTAGTACGGCGCCTCGTGATCGGGATCCCACGTGAACGAGCCCGGCGGCACGTACCCGGCCGGGAGCTGGCCGTCGCCGTTCTTGAACTTCCGGACCACCTCGGCGCGATCGATCGCCAGACTCAGCGCCCGA
>JAGQOI010000452.1 GCA_020427625.1 Phycisphaerales bacterium
CTGACGATCGTCACGATCCGGTGGCACGAGCGCCGCCGGTCGTAGGGGGTTCACACGGAGGCACGGAGGGCACGGAGGGGGGATTGGGGGTTCAGGAATGGGCGACTCGGCAACGTACGTCGTTCCGCAGCTTCCGGCGCCGGTGACGACGGTCCCATGCGCTCCATCCCACGCCCCGTCCAACCATTCCAAGACCCGATCTTCCCCTCCGTGCCCTCCGTGCCTCCGTGGTGAAACAACACGCCCCGCAGCGAGGCGCGGGGCGTGGGTGGTCGGGTTGGACGGGGGGCTCAGTTCTTGTCCTTCGGTCCGCCGATGATGACGTTGGCGTCGCCGGGTTCGATCTTGAACTCGAAGGTTCCGCCGCCGGGCATGGTGAACATGCGCTGCTGTGCCGGGCGCTGGAGGGGCGGGAGTTGTTCGACGAGTTCGGGCGTGAGCAGGGCGTGCAGTTGGTCGACGTAGCGCTGTTCGAGGGCGCGTCGGTCCTTGAGGGCGTCGCGGACGGGATCCTCGGGCATGCGGAATTCGCCGCCGCTCATCATCTGCTGCATCTGCTCGACGCCGCGCTTCGGCTCGTCGGGCTCGGAGTTGATCATGAGTCGTTCGATGGATGCGTTGCGGGCCTCGAGGTCCTGGAGGAACGTGCGCTGCAGTTCGCCGACGGCGGTGCGCTGATCGGGCGTGAGCTCCTCGAGGGCGAGGGCGGCATCGAAGATGCGCTCGCCTCGCGTCGTCGCCCAGGCGCGTCCGAACATGGTCTGCCGCACCTCGTCGCGGAAGGTCGTCGCGAGGGCGGGATCGGTGGTCTCGAGCGTCGCGGCGATGTGGTCGGCGAAGCGCCGGTTCGTGTCGCGGACGGCGATGCGGAGCGCGGACGCCTCGTCGATGAACGCCATCGCCTGGCGCGTGTCGTCGAGTTGCATGGCCTGCTCGACCTCGCGCTGGAGTTCCTCGACGCGCTCGTTGCGGGCGCGGAGCGCCTCGTCGAGGGCGAGGTCGTACGCGGCAAACGTGTCGGCGAGGGTCGCATCGTGCAGGACGGTCGGTTCGACCTTCTCGGCGACCTTGAAGAGGTCGGTGCGTTCGCCGGAGAGTCGGCCGCGGGGGAGCGTCTTGATGCGGGTGAGCTTGCGTTCGAACGCGGGCCAGCGCCGGGTCTGCTCGTCGGTGAGCTGGACGCGGACGTCGTTGACGAACTGGTCGCGGAGGCGCTTCTTCTCGACGCGGAAGACCTCGGCCCGCTCGGTGAGCTCGGCCATCTGCTTCTCGAGCGCCTCGAAGTCGATCATCTCGGGCTCGTGATCGACGGCGTTCATCGCGCCGTTCGCGAGCCTCTCGGTGATCTCCGCGAGACGCTCGTCGAGCTGGGCGGCGAGCTCCTTGCGGATCTCCTCCGGAATGCCCTCCATGTCGCCCGAGGTCTCGACGTGCACCTCGATGGCGTCGCCGTCGTCGCCGCCCGCGCTGACGCCGCCCGCGGTCACCGTGATGCGGCGGCTCACGTTGATCTCGCCGTTCTCGCCGACGACGGCATCGTCATCGACGTTGATCCCGGGCGGCAGATCGCCGGGACCGGCGTTCGACGTGATCGCGATGAACTGCATCGGGCCGCCGTCGACCACCGCACCGTCGTGGAGCGGATCCTCGACGTCGGAGAACCCCAGCGCGAAGCCCTCGCCGTCGTCCCCGCCGAAGCCGCCGAACGTGAACATGTGCGGCGAACCCGGCGGCATGAGCGCCTCGAGCGCCTTCTCGAACGCGGCCTGGTAGTCTTCGTACAACGTCTCGACGATGATGCGCTGCGACTCGTCGAGTTCGAGATCCGTGTTCAGGATCACGAGATCACGCCGCAGGAAGTCGGGCTGCCGCAGACCGAAGAGGTTCGGCGGGCTCATGTGGATCATCGAGGTACTCGGACCGACCTCGCGCCGGATGACCTGGGCGGCCGTCGGCGCCGTCGACAGAAGCATCGCGCTGGTCGCGAGTCCGGCGGTGAGAAGAGACGCAGAAGCGATGGGTCGATGCATGGGTTGGCCTCGCTCGGGGAATCGGGGATGTCGCCGCCCGTGATCTGGGGACCCGCCCTCACGGAATCCGAACAGGCGGCGTTCGGCGGTCGCCGCGTCGGCGCGGCTCGCCGCCCATGGAGATGCCGGATCCGGGTCGGTGAGTTGTATTCTGACGGATTTGTTGGTCGGACGCACCTCGGAACCGCCGGGATCCCCTGAAGAGGCCATGCGGCCGCCAGTTCGGCGTCAAGTCGACCCTCGAACCCACCGATGATTCAGCGGTAACGCCGCGTCTCCGCCCACGGCTGTCGGGGGGGCGGTTCTGGCGACGACACCCGCCGTCGGGGGCGGTATCGAGACTCGGGCAAGCCCCATGAACACAGCCGTCCTCGAGAAGGTCTTCAACTGCCCGACGCTGCCGTCGCTGCCGTCGATCGCGATCGAAGTGCTCGAACTCACCGCCGACGACTCGGTGCCCGTCGCGAAGATCGCCAAGGTCATCCAGAACGATCAGGCGCTCGCGGCGAAGATCCTGAAGACGATCAACTCGAGTTTCTACGGGCTCGCGAAGCCCTGCCCGACGATCAGCCGCGCGGTCGCGTACCTCGGCATGAACACCGTCAAGTCGCTCGCGCTGGGGTTCAGCGTGATCGATCTCCAGGCGGAGGGCGGCGGCGCGTTCGATCCGATGGCGCACTGGCGGCGCTGCGTCTACGGCGGGGCGGGGGCGCGCATCATCGGCGAGTACCTCGTGAGTCGCGATGCCGCGAGCGGCCCGGAGGTCGACGGTGATCCCGAGGAGATGTTCATCGCGGCCCTGCTCCAGGACGTCGGCGTGCTCGCGATGTTCACGGCGCTCGGCGAGGAGTATGACGACGTCATCGCCGGCGCCGGTCGCGACCACGATCGCCTGGCCGCGCTGGAACAGGCGGCGTTCGGCGTCGATCACGCCGAGGTCGGCGCCCTGCTCGGCGAGAAGTGGCGCCTGCCGACGAGTCTCGCCGAACTCATCCGGTACCACCATCGCAC
>JAGQOI010000453.1 GCA_020427625.1 Phycisphaerales bacterium
GAAGTGGTGCGATTCGACATGATGTCCCTGTCACCTTCGCGCCGATGGCGCGAAGTCCCATCGGAGAGATGCGTCCGACGACGAGCGCGTCGGTCGCACGATGTGGTTCGGTGTTCCGGAGATGACGGACCGAGCGGTCCGGGTCATCCCTTACGGCGCGAGGGCCTTGGCGACGGCGTCCTCGAGTTGGCGGTGCAGCGCCGGCGAGTACCCGCTGCTCGCGTACGCGACCCGACCCTCGCGGTCGATCACGAACACGGCCGGGATGCCCGTCACGCCGAACGAGGTCGCGAGGCTCGATCCCTCCAGCACGCAGGGAAACGTGACGCCCTGGTTGCGGAGGAACGACGCCGGATCCTTCTCGGCGTCGCGACAGTTCACGCCGAGGACGACCAGCTCGGGTCCGTGCGCCTGCGACATCGCCTCCATCGACGGCATCGAGCCGCGACAGTACGAGCACCACGACGCCCAGAACTCGAGCACGACGACCTTCCCGCGAAACGCCGACAGACGCGTCGCCGATGAACCCGCGACCTGCATCAGGAAGTCGGGCAGCGGCTGACCGAGGCGCGTGTCGAACAGCGGGATCGGATCGTGCGAGCGCACGTCGAATCCGGCCGGCGGCTCGAGGACGAAGTGGCTCGGCGGAAACACGGCGTCCGTCTGCATCGACGCCAGCGTGAGCACCGACACGACCTCCCCGCCGCGCGCCGAACGATACCGCTCCTCGATGCGCCGAGGCAGATGGTCGGCCACGCCGACGGCGAGACGAACGACGCGCTCCCGAGCATCGTGCGTGTCGATCACGACGACCTCGCACGGCACCTCGCGGACCTCCGTCGCCGGCTCCACCCGCATCGTCGCGCCGTCGGGCAGGTCCGCCCGCAACGCGTCGATCGACAGGAACCATGCCGGCATGAGCTTGCCGGGAACGCCGAACAACGCGAGACCCGGCTTGTCGGCCGCGATCTCGATCACGTTCATGTCGTCGTAACTCAGGCGCCGAAACTGGTCGCCGTCGTAGGCGACGTGAAACGGATCCCGGCCGGGCTGTCCGAGCCAGCTCAGGTCGCCCTGGATCATCACCCGCGCGCCGACCAGGTCCGCGCCCGGAAGATCCTGCATCGCGACCTGACCGGCCAGCACCCGCGTCTTCGACGAACCGGCCGTCTCCAGACGAGCTTCGTACGACACCGACCGCAGGCCCGCCGCCGCCCGCTCGACGTCGCCGAGGATGTCCGCCGCCGTGCGATCCGAGGCCGCCGCGCCGGACGTCAGGCCGAGGAGAACGATCGAGGTCAGGATGCGGCGCATGGTCGGTCCTCCCCGCCGAACCGCGCTCCGGAGAGGACCCATCCCCCCCAGGCAGTCCGGCGCGTCAAAAACCCCCGTTCCCGGGGGTCATGGTGCACAATTGGCGATCCAAGACTCGAACTTGGACTAACGGAACCAGAAACCGTCGTGCTACCGATTACACCAATCGCCAGTCGGTTGCGAAGCGATATTGTACGAGCATTCCAGGTCCGATCAACCGCCTCCGGTCCTCGATTTGGACGCCCACCATCCACGCCCCCTTCGCCGGACCCCATCACCCGTGCCAGGACTCTTCGCCGGAACCCCGCTCGAACGACCCGTCACCTGCGCCGTCTGTGGCCGACCCCGCGACGAGTGCACGTGCCCGCGCGATGCGACCGGCGCCGTGCGCCCACCCGCGTCACAGACCGCGACCATCCGACTCGTGAAGCGACGGCACGCCAGGGTCGTCACCACCATCGAGGGACTCGACGCCGTCGCGACCGACCTGGGCGCCCTCGCGAAGACCCTTCGGCAGACCTGCGGCACCGGCGGGACGGTCGCCGACGACACCGTCGAACTCCAGGGCGATCACCGCGATGCCGCCGCCCGACTCCTCCGCGAACGCGGGTACACGGTCCGGGTCGCATGACGATGCCTCCGCTCGCCCTCGAGTGGCTCTCCGACGGTCGCGAGTACGCGATCGCCCGACTCGATCCCGACGCGACGATTCCCGCCTGGGCGTCCGACGCGCGGCCGGGCATCGTCGCCATCACCCGCACGCCCGATGAACTCGCCATCATCCTGCCGGCCGCCCGATTGCCCGAGCCGCGCCCGATCGCGAGCCTGGGCTGGGTCGGCCTGCGGGTCGTCGGGACGCTCGACTTCGGTCTGGTCGGGATCCTCGCGTCCCTGACGGGCGCGCTCGCGGGCGCCTCCGTATCGGTCTGCGCCGTGTCGACCTTCGACACGGATCTGCTGTTCGTCCGGCACGCGGACGTCGGGCGCGCCGTCGAGGCGCTGTCGTCGGTCGCGGACGTCGGCCGACTCCGCGGCTCCGGCCCCGGCGGGGGATGACAGCCGCCCGCCGGAGTCGTATCGTGTCCGACCACTCGACCTCGGGAGAAGCGGAACGACTGATGACGGACATGAACTACACGACCGTACCCGGCGCCCGCGTCGGCGTGCTCATGGGCAGCGCCTCGGACTGGTCGACCATGAAGAGGACGGCCGAGACGCTGACCGAACTGGGCGTCACCCACGAATGCAACGCCATCTCGGCCCATCGGAACCCCGATCGGGTCATGCACTACTGCCGGCACGCGCCGGATCGGGGGATCCGGGTGCTCATCTGCGCGGCCGGGGGCGCGGCTCACCTCGCGGGGGTCGTCGCGGCCCACTCGCCGCTGCCGGTGCTCGCCTGTCCGATCGCCGCCTGGTCGCTGGACGGGCTCGACTCCCTGCTGTCGATGGTCCAGATGCCCAAGGGGGTCCCGGTCGCGACCTTCGCGATCGGCAATGCCGGCGCGATCAATGCCGCCCTGTTCGCGGTGCAGATCCTTGCCGGTACGGACGAGGCCCTGCATGCCCGTTGGCTGGCGTTCCGGGCGGCGCAGTCGGCGGCGGTCCAGACCCTGCCGGCCTCCTGACGGCACTGCGTCCGGCCCCGATCCCGGAGATTCCTGTTCGCCCGCACCGGGTCGCGGGGTATGCTGGGGGTGGCGATTCGTTCCGGCGCCGTGTTCGGGCGCCGGCCGGGTCGCGTGGGGACATTCTGATGAGTCGATGCATCGAAGGTGGTGGTGCGCGCGCGATTCTCCTCGGCCTGAGCGGTCTGGTGATCGGTCTGTCGGCGGCGAGTCCGGCCCGGGCGATCGTTCCGTTCACGCAGGAAGCGACCGCCCGCGGGTTGAACTACGTGATGCAGAACTATCCGGTGACGAGCGGCATCTACGGGTTCGGCATCACGTTCGCGGACCTCGACGGGGACGGCGATCAGGACGTCGTGCTCGCGGGTGCCGCGGACGGACGGGTGGGGGTCTACGAGAACGACGGAACCGGTCATTTCACGAGCCACTCGCTCACGAGCGGGATTCCGCTGCTGCCGCAGGCGTCGGGCGTTTCGGCGGCCGACTACGACGGCGACGGCGACACCGACCTCTACCTCATGCAGATCGGTCTTGCGAACGTGCTCATGCGCAACGACGGCGGGTTCACGTTCACGGACGTCACGATCGAGGCGGGCGTC
>JAGQOI010000454.1 GCA_020427625.1 Phycisphaerales bacterium
GAGGCCGTGACCGATCGCGGGCGTCGCTTCGAGGACACCATCGATCTTCGCGTGTCGGGCGTCGAGGGTGCCCAGGCCGTGCGCGGCCAGCCGGAAAACGCCTCCGAGCAGGAACACGAGGAACAGCGGGCCCACGACCATCAGCCCCCGCGCCACGACGCCGCGCCCGACGAAGACCATCCCCACATCGATCTCCAGGCGTAGGCCTTCACGCGGCCGCTTCGGCTTGTGTGCACGCCGGACGACAGCGCCGTCGGCCGCGCCGAACGGTCACGACGGTCGGCGCAGCGCCGCGGCGAAGAGGCCGGGTCCGCGTCCGTCGGTGTCCGGTCGCAGGCGTCGGTGTCGGACGAGGGTGAGGGACGCCGCCTTCGCCCAGGCGCTCACGGCGGCCCGATCGAACCCGAGATGCTCGTGACCCATCGTCCGCCGGTACTCGGCGCGGGTGTGTTCGGCCATGTCGACGATGAGCGCGAGGCCGCCCGGCCGGAGGATTCGGGCGATCTCCTTCACGGCCAGGGCCGGTCGCGGGAGATGGTGGAGCACGAGCATGCTGATCGCGGCATCGACGGACGCATCGTCGATGGGGAGGGCGGTCATGTCGCCGGGACGGAAGTCGACGTTGTCGGCGCCGGCGAGTCGTTTTCGGGCGGCTTCGAGCATGGCGGGCTCGCGATCGACGGCGATGACCTGTCGAACGACCGGCGCGAGGCGCTCGGCCGCGTTGCCGGTGCCGCAGCCGAGGTCGGCGACGGTCCAGCGTTCGTCGACGAGGTCGAGGAGCGCCTCGTTCGTGAAGGCCGATCCGAACAGTTGCGCGCGGAGGTGGTCCCATTCGCCGCCGACGCGTCCGAAGAAGGCGCGGGAATCGGTGCGTCGGTCGGCGAGGACTTCGCGGAGTCGGGCGTCGTCCTCCCGCAGGGTCGTGCCGGGTCCGAGCTGTCGTCGGGCGAGGGCCCACAGGTCGGCGGCGCCGGCCTCGAGCGTGTCGTCGGCGAAGTGATAGAGGCTCGCCGTCCCTTCCGCACGCTTGCCGACCCAGCCGCCCTCGAACAGGAGTTTGAGGTGACGGCTGACCGTCGACTGCGGCAACTGGAGGATGCGCGACAACTCGCCGACGCTCAGTTCGTTCGACTCGAGCAGTCGAAGCAGGCGGAGGCGGGCGAGATCGCCCAGCGTGCTCAGCCGCGCGATGAGGTCGGGTTGGTCGGCGGCGGAGGTCATGGCATCAGGCGGGCGACGTCGGGCGCGGATCAGCGACCGGGCGGCAGGGCGATGCTCGGCCCGGGAATCTCGCCGAGTTCGCGAAGGCGGGTTCGGACGCGCTCATCGTACGGGTTGATCCCGTACGCCTGACGCAGACGGCGGACGGCGACATCGCGCTCGCCGACCTGCATCGCCAGCGCGGCCGCGTGCAGGTACGGATCGACGGAGACGCCGCCGTCCAGTTCGATCGCCGTGCCGATCGCGGTTCGCGCGGAGTCCGGATCGCCCATGAGCCGCGCGTAGTTCGCGAAGCGCAGCCAGTCGGCCGGGTCCTGGGAGGTCTCCGCCTGCGTCTTGACGAACGTGAACAGGCGGGGCTCGTCGCCCTGCTGGTACATCGCATCGCACAGGGCGTCGGTGATGCGGTGGTCGCCGGGTCGCAGCGTATGGGCGATCTCCAGGGCCCGACGGGCGTCGTTGGGGCGTTGGGTCTGAAGGCAGCACAGCCCGACCTTGTACTGGGCGTCCCAGTCGCCGGGATACCGGTCGATGATCTGCTCGTACTCGATGAGCGCGCGGTCGTAGTTCCGCGTCTCGAGGAAATCGTCCCCGACGCGACGCATCGCCTGCGCCGAACGCTGGCCGCAGCCGGTCACGAGGAGGAGTACAATCATGGTCGCGGCGAACAGGATTCTCGGCATCGCTCGACTCTCCCGGGCTATGACGGGGAAAAGACGCATGATACGAACCCCCGGTCAGGGCGGCCAATCGGAGGCCGCGAAGGCGACGATGACGGCCCTCGATGCCGTCGTGCGTTCCCGTCCGCTGCGTGCGGTGGAACTCGCGCACCACGTGCCCGGCGGCACCGATCATATCGACTGGATGTTCGCCGCCGATCCCGACGCGACCGGCCCGCTCATCACCTTCCGGCTCCCGTGTGCCCTCGCGTCCATCGACGGGCGCGGGCGAGCGATCACCCGTCTGCCCGACCATCGCGTCCGCTACCTCGACTACGAGGGCGATCTCGGCGCCGGGCGCGGCTCGGTGCGCCGGGTGTCGAGCGGATGGGTGACGATCGACGCGAGCAGCGCCGGCGGCTTCGACCTCACCGCGTACCGCCGCGATGGCGCGGGGCACGGTCACGGCGAGCACGGCGGCGCGGGAGGCGGCGGTGCGGTCCATCATCTGCGGCTCGAGCCGGACGACCCGCCGCGCGGCTGGCGCCTTTTTGCTCGCACGATCGACGGGTCGCGGGTATGACTAACGCACGAGCGGCCGTCCCTCGCGACGGCGGCTCGCCGACACGGAAGGGCACATCATGAGCAGCGAGCACGGTCCCGGCGGCACGACCCCTCCTCCCGGTCCCAGCAAGATCCGGCACACGACGCCCGGCATCGGCGCGCCCGGGAGCGGCGGCACGCCGGCACCGGCGCCGGCGCGCCCATCGGAGACCGATGATGCCCTGCCCGTCGTCGGCGCCGGCGCGGGCGGCGGGATGCGCCAGATCCGCGCCCTCGGCGAGAAGCGCCGGCACGAGGACGAGTGGTCCCGCATCCCGAACACCACCGGTCACGGCGCGATTCACGTGCGAACGTTCCACTCGAAACTCACGGACGACGCGCTGCGCTACCTCGACCAGGCCGTCAACGAGTGGCTCGACGCCCACCCGCAGTACGAGGTCAAGTTCGTGACGACCACCGTCGGCGTGCTCACCGGCAAGCTCAAGGAACCGCACCTGATCTGCCAGGTCTGGGTGTGATGCGCGACGGGGGGGGAGCATGCGAAATGCGGTTCCGTGGGTGCTTCGGGCGGATGATCCAGACGCTCTTCGACAGAACGTGATCATGGTCGGTCTTCGAGGGGACCAGGCCGGGCACGCAGCGGCGATCGGCAGCGTCTTGCTTTGGTCGCCGAGTACTGGAGGGGGCGTGCTCGGCTGGGGAGAGGTGAGGGACGTCGTTCGTGCCGAAGTCGGTCCGACGATGGCAATAGTGGTTCCGACGGAGTACCTCGACACGCCGATCCCACCAGATGTGTTGGGATCGCATCCGACGCTCTCTAGCACACACGAGTTGTGGGACAGCCCGGGGGGCCAGCTCGTCTTGGTCGAGGTGGGCTACGAAGCTGCTGGCGACATCGCCGCGCTGCTCGCCGCGCCGCCCGACCCGGCCGCGGCACCGCCCGACTCGTTCGTGCCGCTCGACCGCATCACCGATCACTTCAACCTCTCGCCGACGGCCCGCGGGGCCGTCAACCATGCCTTCGGGCTCGTCAGCGGCATGACGCCGGTGATCGCGGTGGACCAGAGCCTGTTGCTGTTCGGCA
>JAGQOI010000455.1 GCA_020427625.1 Phycisphaerales bacterium
GACCGACTTCGGACCGGCGTCGACGCAGTGGATGCTGCGGGTGGAACGGGATGACGACGATCTGTGGTGGATCACGGAAGTGGTCTGGCTCGGACTCGGCGGGGAACCGCCGCGTCAGGGTGATCTGCGCTGAGCGCGTTCAGGTGATCGGCGCCGAGCGCGTTCAGGGCGATCGGCGCTGAGGTGGCCGGAGCACGTCGGTCGGCAGTTCGGGGATCTCGAGGAGTCGGTTGAGCACCGCCGGCCCGTCGCGTTCGGAGACGCCGACCCGCAGCAGCTTGTTCGACAGCACCGCCGCGCCGTTCGGAATGCGGAACGTCCGCCAGACCGTCTGTCCGGGTTCGAGACCGACGATGGGCTTGCGCATCTGCTTGACGTCCGGCGCGATGACGGTCGCGACGAGCTGCATGACGCGATCGCCGCGATTGCTCACGATCTGGGTCACGATGACATCCAGCGTGCCGTCGATCTCGTTGCGCGCGATGGTCCAGGTCGCCTCCATGTGCAGGTGTTCGTGTCCGACCTCGACCGCGATCGGCATGTGGACGACGTAGTGCTCGCTCGCCTGCACGTCGATCTCGGCGTCGAGCACGTGACGGCCGGACTCGACGCTGCGCTGGAACACGAGTTCGATCGGGACCCGCGCGGATTCGCCGGGCTCGATCACGAAGTCCGCGATCCGCGGCCGCACCTGCCAGCGCTGCGGCGGCGTGAGCCGCACCGACCCGGCGATCATCACGTCGAACGGGTTCGTGAGGACGATCGTCGACTCGTGCACCTGGTGCAGGGCGGGGATGAGCAGGGGATCGAGCCGGATGCCGCCGCGGAAGCGCGCGAGCGCGAGCTCGATGTCCTCGATGAAGACGGGCATGTCGTCGAGCGGGATGTGGTGCGCGCCGTCGACGGCGAGCACCCGTCGCTCGTTGCCGAACAGGTCGACGATCCGTACCGCGCCGTCGGAGAGCAGCGCGTCGATCCGCGCCCGCCCGCGCGGCGCCAGTTCGTTCCAGGCGAGCAGCGCCGACGGGCGTCCGCCGCCCTCGAGGATCCAACAGCGCAGGCCGTCGCCGAGGTCGAGTTCGCCGCCGAAACGACGCTCGTGCAGACGATCGGCGAGCGTCCGCCAGACCGCGTACGTCGGGTCGGGCATGACCTGCCGGCGCTGGGCGCCGTAGAAGGTCCACGGCGATTCGAGCGCGAGCAGCGCCCCGTCCTCCCGCCAGGCGTGCAGCGCCCGCATCGCGAGATCCGCCGCCTGCCCCCGCACGCCGTACACCTCCGCCGGAATCGGCTCCAGGATCAGCGTCGGCGCGATCGCGTGACCGGTCCAGTCCCGCACGAGTTCCGGCAATCCCGCGGCATACTGTTCGAACCCGACCCGGATGACGTATCCCACGTGCGACGCCGGCTCGGGCAGGAGCAGGTCGAACGGCCAGGGCAGCAGCGCCACCGGCCCGGGCACGAACTCCGACAGCGCCCGCCGCGCCTGCTCCGCCCGGTCCGGCGCCCCGTCGCGCCACCGGTCGAGGAGCCGGAACGAGTTGCCGATCTGCCAGCGCGACACCGTCTGTCCGAAGCGGAGCAGGATCTGTTCGAGGTACGGACGCCAGGTGACCGGATCCACGAGCAGGGTGTCGAGCACCTGCGTCGCATCCACCCCCACCGTCGCCGCGAGTTCCGACGGAACCCCGTCGAGACGCAGCACGAGGTCGACGTGATGAGATCGGATGCGGTCGAGCATGTCGCGCAGCGCGTACGTGTCGCCGGGCACCGATTCCATCGTCATCTCCGGCGACCACACCGGGAGGAACGCCGTGCCGACGCCGCTCTCGTCGAGCAGCGGCGGCAGCATCTCGAGTTCGTCGAGCGCGGCCTCGCGCACGACGAGACCGAACCGGTTGTCCTGGACCAGGCCCTGTCGACGCAGCGCCGGCGCGACGACGAAGTCCAGACGCGTCGTCGCGACCGTCATCTTCTCGTTGTGCAGATCCAGCGTGGCGCGATACCAGCCGAACGGAAGCATCGGCAACTCGATGCGGGCCGGGTGCGACGTGCGCGGCGAGGCGAAGGACCGCTCCGCCACCATCGCGCCCGAATAGTCGAAGATCCGCAGATCCGCCCCCAACGCCTCCTGCGTCAGGTCGCGCACGAGCAGACGCAACGCCAGCACCTCCGGATCCACGACGACGTTGCCCGGCGCGTCGGTGCTCAGTTCCACCCGAGGCAACTGGATGACCATCACGTCGTCGAACCACGCCGTCCCGCTCACATCGTCGAACTGCGGACGACCCGCGTCCTGACGACGCTGCGGCAGATGGTCCGCCTGGACGAGCTGGAGCTCCAGCGCGAGGTCCGCGGCATCCGGAAACGAGCCGCGCAGCGCGATCGACGCCTCCGTCCACACGCCGGGCTCGTTCGTCAGGATCGGCGCGCTGTACGCCCGGCTCGCCTCGATGATGTTGCCCTGGTGATCGTGAAACCACGCCACCAGGCGCGCCCGCGCATGCGTGAGACCGGCCGTCGCGATCTGCGCGCGAACGAGATAATCCGCGTCCGGCAGCACCGGAATCACCGCGCTCGGAATCCGCGCCGCCAGCGATCCGCCGTCGAGATCGAACCGGAACGACCAGTCGCCGCCCGCGGCCCGATCATCCGACAGACGCATCGAGCCGAACCGAGGAAACCCCGTCGCGACGTCGTCGAGCCGGTAGAAGTAGTTCGGCATCGGGTACGGGATGTGCGGCGCCTCCTCGAAGTCGAAGTGACGCACCACCCGTCGCAGCGTGTCCAGCACCGGACGGTTCGACTCGCCCGACGGCGCATCCTGCGCCGTCGCCGACGACCCGCCGGCCGCCAGAAGGACGAACAGCACCCATCGCGCCATCGTGGTCGGAGTCCGATCCATCGTCGTCGTTATCGGTCGAACCGACCCGCCGCTTCAGGCGATTGCCATCCCGGGCGGCCCGCCCTACGCTCGCCCCCGATGGCGACCCGACGACACCCGCTCGCACGCCTCGAGTCCCGCATCCCCGACTGCGAGGCCTGCCCGTCCCTGCGCGAGTATTGCGCCTCCGTCGCCGAGACGAAACGACGGGCCTACGCCGACTGCACGTACTGGGGACGACCCGTGCCGGGATTCGGCGACCACGACGCCCGAATCCTCATCGTCGGACTCGCGCCCGCCGCCCACGGCGCCAATCGCACCGGACGCATGTTCACCGGCGATCGATCCGGCGACTTCCTGTTCGCCGCCCTCCACCGAACCGGGTTTGCCAACCAGGCCGAGGCGACGGATCGCGACGACGGGCTGGTGCTGCGCGGCGTCTACATCGCGGCCGCGCTGCGCTGCGCCCCGCCCGCGAACCGTCCCACGCCCGCCCAACTGGATGCCTGTCGTCCGTTCCTCGTGCGGGAGTTCGACCTCCTCCGTCCCCGCGTGGTGCTCTGCCTGGGCGGCATCGCGTGGGGTGCGGCGCTGGGCGTGCTGCGGGCGCGCGGGACCCCGATTCCCGTGCCACGCCCGCGGTTCGGGCACGGCGCGTCGGTCGACCTGGCGGGTCTGCACCTGCTCGGCAGCTATCACGTGAGCCAGCAGAACACGTTCACGGGTCGGCTCACGCCGCCGATGCTGGACGCGATTCTGGAGCGGGCGCGGGCGCGGGCGGCGACGGGCTGAGCATCGGGCGCCGGCGCGGAAGTCCCTGATCATGCCTACCATACGCCACCCCCGCACCGTCCGACCCGAGTTGCGAACCCTCCCATGCGCCTCTTCCTCACCGGTGCGACCGGACAGATCGGACGACGCCTCATCACGGCCTGCCTCGATCGCGGCGACGAGGTCGTCGCGCTCACCCGGCGCCTCTCGAAGACCCGGGATCTGTTCGGGCCCGATCTGCCGCGACTCACCTTCGTCGAGGGCGACGTCGCCCGCGAGGGCGCCTGGCAGCGCTCGGTGAGCGGCTGCGATGCGGTCGTCCACCTCGCCGGCGCGGGCATCGCCGACCATCGCTGGACGGCACGCTACCGGCGGACGCTCGTGAACAGCCGCGTCGACGGCACGGCCCGGGTCGTCGACGCGATGCGCAAGGCGCGGCACCGGCCGGGGGTGTTCGTGTCCGGCTCGGCGGTCGGCTACTACGGCGAGACGGGCGACGAGTGGGTGGACGAATCGGCGGGACCGGGTGACGACTTCCTCGCCGATCTGTGTCGGCGCTGGGAGGCCCAGGCCGCGTTCGCCGAGGGCCTGGACATCCGCACGGTGCGGCTGCGCACCGGCGTCGTGTTCGACGGCGCGGGCGGCGCGCTGTCGAAGATGGCGACCCCGATCCGGTGGTTCGTGGGCGGGCGTCTCGGGTCCGGGCGGCAGTTCATGTCGTGGATCCACTGGCGGGACCAGATCGGCCTCATCCTGCACGCGGTCGACGACGAGCGCATTCGCGGTCCGCTCAATGCGACGGCGCCGGAACCCGCGCGCAACATCGACGTCACCCGCGCGATCGGACGCGTGCTCCATCGACCGACGTTCCTCCCGGCGCCGGCCCTGGCGCTGCGGGTCGCGTTGGGCGGGTTCGCGAGCGCGCTGCTCATGAGCCAGCGGGTGCGCTGCCGCGTCGCGACGGAGACGGACTATCGCTTCCGTCACCCGGATCTCGATGCCGCGGTGGCGGACCTGCTCACGCCGCCGGCGCCGGTCGCACCCGCGCCCCCGAGACCGATGCGCCCGACCGAGACGGTGCGTCTGCTCGTGCTCGACATCGACGGGACGCTGGTGCATTCGGACGGGCGCTTGTCGCCGGAGGTCGTCGCGGCCTGTCGCGGCGCGAAGCGTGCGAACTGCGAGGTCGTGCTGGCGACGGCGCGATCGCCGCGTTCGGCCGCGGCGTACATCGAGGAGTTGGCGCTGGGCGGGCCGACGATTCACTTCAACGGCGCGTTGATCTGGGATCACGCGCGTCGCGGCGCGCGTCATCACGTCGGTCTCGACCCGGCGATCGTGCGGGAGATCATCACGGCCGCGAGGGCGCTGGGGGACGACATCACGATCGGCGTCGACATCATCGACCGGTGGTACGCGGACCGGGTGGACCTTCGTTTCCAGGACGACGGTGCGCCGACGATCGAGCCCGACGAGGTCGGCCCGGTGGAGTCGTTCGTCACCGCGCCGGTCTCGCGCCTGAGCATCATCGGTCTGCCCGCCCACACGAACGCGCTGCTGGCGATGATCCGCGCGACCTACTGGCGTCAGCGTCGCGTGGCGCTGTTCCTCGAGCCGACGCTCATCCAGATCGCCCATCCTCTCGTCGACAAGGGCATCGCCGTGCAGCGGATCGCCGCCGAGATGGGGATCACGCGGGGCCAGGTCCTCGCGGTGGGCGACGGCGTCAACGACAAGGGCCTGATCGAGTGGGCCGGCTTCGGCGTCGCCGTCGGCAACGCCTGCGACGAACTCAAGGCGCTGGCGGACGTCGTGGCGCCGACCAACGATGAACACGGCGTGGCGCACGTCATCCGACAGTACGTCACGCGGAAGTGGTAGGATAGTCCACCATGACCCAGACCCGAGACCCCCGCGCAACGGCCTCCACCCCGCCACCGACCACCGGCGACCGGACGCTGAAGATCTGGCTCGACGGCGCCCTCGTCGACAAGGATCAGGCGAAGGTCTCGGTCTTCGATCACGGCCTGCTCTACGGCGACGGCTGCTTCGAGGGAATCCGCGTCTACGGCGGACGCATCTTCAAGTTCGCGTCGCACCTCCGGCGACTCTACCAGTCCGCCGAGAAGATCCGGCTCACGCCCGCCTACCCGATGACCGAGATCGACGCCGCGACCCGCGCCACCGTCGCCGCCAACGGACTCCGCGATGCGTACATCCGCCTCGTCTTCACCCGCGGCGTCGGCACGCTCGGACTCCACCCCTTCCGCTGCCCCCGCTCCGGCACCTTCATCATCGCCGACAAGATCCAGCTCTACCCGCCGGAACTCTACCTCCGCGGCATGAAGGTCATCGTCGCCCGCCGGCCTCGCATCCCGATCGAATCGCTCGATCCCGCCATCAAGAGCCTCAACTACCTCAACAACATCCTCGCCAAGATCGAGGCCATCGACGCCGACGTCCTCGAGGCGATCATGCTCAACACCCGCGGCTACGTGAGCGAGTGCACCGGCGACAACATCTTCATCGTCCGCGACGGCACCCTCTTCACGCCGCCCACCGAAGCCGGCATCCTGCACGGCATCACCCGGCAGTACGTCATCACGACCCTCGCACCCGCGCTCGGACTCACCGTCGAACAACGACTCATGAAGATCGACGACGTCCTCGCCGCCGACGAGGTCTTCCTCACCGGCACCGCCGCCGAGATCATCGGCGTGAGCCAGATCGACGACGCCACCATCGGCCGCGGCGGCGTCGGACCAATCACCCGTCGCCTCGCCGACGCCTTCAGCGCCAGCGTGCACGAGAACGCGCCCGAGGATTGACCGGGATCGCACCGCCCATCGCACCGACGCCGGCTCGGCGCCCCGGCTCGTGAGCGACGCGACCGGTATTTTCTTGCGGCCGACCGCCGCGCTCGCGACCATGGATCCGCCTCACGCTCGCCGCCCCGACCCGCCGCCGGCGGGTCCGCGAGCGTTGCCGCGCCGTTCCCCCCCCCCCCCCCCCCCCCCCCCCCCCCGCCCCCGAGGCC
>JAGQOI010000040.1 GCA_020427625.1 Phycisphaerales bacterium
CATGACGGCCGAGGAATACATCCTCAAGCGGCCGCAATCGGCCTTCGCCGAGAGCCTGCAGCGGGTCCGCACCAGCATCTTTCTCTCAGACCGCGACCGAACCACGCGGACCGTGCTGGTCACGTCTTCCGTGCCGGTCGAGGGCAAATCCCTGATCTCCGCCTCGCTCGCCCGCCAGTCGGCGCGTTCGGGGCTGAACACGCTGCTGATCGACGGCGATCTGCGCCGGCCGCGTCTGCACGAGGTGATGCGCGTCTCCAACACCGGCGGCCTCGCCGACATCCTGTTCGGCGACACGCTGCTGTCCGACGCGATCCGCGTCGACGAGAAATCGGGGCTCAAATTCGTCCCGGCCGGCATGGCGTCGATCAGCCCGCCGGACCTGTTCCGCTCCGACAAGGCCAAACGCCTGCTCGAGCAGGCGGCGGCGCGCTTCGATCTGATCATCATCGACAGCCCGCCGGTGGGTGCCGTCTCCGACAGCCTGATCCTCGCACCGCAGGTCGACAAGACGGTCTATGTCGTGCGCTGGCAGGAGACGGCCCGCAACGTCGCCATGGCCGGCATCCGCCAGATCGAGGAAGCCGGCGGCGATCTGGCCGGCGTCATCCTCTCCCGCGTCGACGTCAAGAAGCACGCGCGCTACGGCTATGCCGACAGCGGAAGCTATGCCGGCTACTACGGCAAATACTACCAGAACTGACGCGGACGGAACCACCGCGCGTTCCTCCTCGCCCCGCCGCGAGCGACCACGCGCCGACGGAGACCGCGGCCGCGCACCCCGACCCGCCCGGCGCCCCCCGATGTCGCCGCCTCCCTCGATCGAAGGCGGGCGCATCGGGGCGGCGACGCGCCCACGGCAATAGTTCGCGTGAACGCACCGGGGCGCGTCGAAGCCGGGGCGCCATCGCCGGCCGAGCGGCGAGGCGTGCATCGATCGCGGTACCGCCGCCGGCGGCGAGCGCCGGTCGGACGACCGCCCCGGATCGCGCGACCGGCTGTTCCCGGTCCCGGATCGACCGATCACCCGGGACGTTGCGCGCACGACCGCCCGGGCGCCCCCCGGTCCACGCACCGTCGGTCCACGCACCGTCGAACGACGCACCGTCGGTCCGTACATCGTCGAGCCGTGCACCGTCGGTCCGTACATCGTCGAGCCGTGCATCGTCGAGCCGTGCATCGTCGGTCCGTGCATCGTCGGTCCGTGCATGGTCGAGCCGTCCATCGTCGGTCCGTGCATCGTCGAGCCATCCATCGTCGGTCCGTGCGTCGTGAAGCCATTCTCCGTCGATCCACGCATCGTGGAGCCATGTACCGTCGGTCCAAGCGTGGTGAAGCCACGTACCGTCGGTCCACGCGTCGTGAAGCCGTCCTCCGTCGATCCCGGCATCGTGTCGCCACCCACCGTCGGTCGCCGCGTCGTGAAGCCGCGTACCATCGGCCCGCGCATCGTGGAGCGCCCGCCGTCGGTCCGCACATCAACGAGCCACGCATCGTCGAGGCGGGTACCGCCGGTCCGTGCTTCGTCGTGCTGCGCGACTTCGGTCCATGCGTTCTCGAGCCGGACATGGTCGCACCCGCCGTCGTCGAACCGGAGCCCGCAGCCTCGGGAACGAACATCGGAGCTCGTGCGACACCCCGGGAGGGTCGGCTGCGGCGCGCGTGCTCCTCTTGCGCCAGCACCACCGGC
>JAGQOI010000456.1 GCA_020427625.1 Phycisphaerales bacterium
CGTAGTCGCCGATCCGGAAGGCGCCCCAGCCGAGGCGCTCGTAGGCGTCGGCGCTCGGCGCGAGACGGACGAGGAACTCCGTCGTGTTCACCGCTTCGTGGTACCGCTGCTCGGCGGCGAGCGCGTTGACCAGACTCATGAGCAGGTCGGGCGTCGGATCGATGCGCTCCATCGCGGCCTGGTACTGGACGATCGCGTCGGCATGGCGACCCACCGACGCGTACGCCGCGCCGAGATCCGCGCGGGCCGCGCCGTCATCCGGGCGGACGTCGACGGCCTTCTCGGCGAAGACGACGGCGTTCGTCGCCTTGCCCATGCGGAGGTAGGTCGCGGCGAGCTGGTGGTTCGCGTCGAAATCCTCCGGCCGGATCGTGAGGGCACGATGGTAGGCCTTCACCGCTTCGACAAAGCGTTCGCACATCTGGAGCCCCCCACCGCCACCGCACTGAGCCGCCAAGCTGCCGAGTCCCAGCCGCGCGGCCTGTCCGAACTGGCGTTCGGCGTCCTCGTAGTTCTGTTGTTCGAGCTGGATGTCACCGATGCCGACGTAGGCGGTCGTCGCCATCGGGTTTTCGGCGAGGATCTCGCGGAAGAGGCGCAGGGCCTGTTCGTAGTCGCCGCCGGCGCGGGCGGCGGCGGCGGCGTCGAGCGTGGCGCGCTGGGCGACGGTCGGGCCGGCATCGGCGAGATCGATGGGCCGGCGCGCCTCCACGGGCGTGCGGGCCCGCCAGGTCCATTGGCAGCCGCCGAGCAGGAGGACGGCCGCGGCCGACAGGACGAGGAGGATATGTCGCTGATGCACCATGCCGCCGTATCTCCATCCCGAACCGACGGATTGCTCCGTCATCGTCGTCGGGCCCGAACTGATCCGCGGGTCCCGGATCGTCACGAGGACGCCCGGGCCGATCTGACCGCCGCACCACTTCTATCGGACTTCTGTTCGAGTCGCTTCAACCGTCGCACATTGATCACGTCCCACGGATGCCCGCCCGGACCCTCACCTTTCGGGGTCTCAAGGATCTTCGGTACGGTTCGCAGGCGGGGGTGGTTCACGATCGCCCGAAAGCACGAGCGCCCGCAACAGCCCTCGCCGATGTGCGCGTGACGATCCTTCCGCGACCCGACGGCACCGACCGAATCGTTCACGTGCACGACATGTAAATGCTTGACACCACATGTCTTGTTGAACAGTCGCAGGACGGCGGCGGCGCGATCGTCGGTCGTCATGTCGTAGCCCGCGGCGGTGACGTGACAGGTGTCGAGGCAGAATCCGACGCGATCCGGCGCCGCGACGGCGTCCCGGATGAAGGCCAGATGGTGAAAGGCGTACCCGAGATTCGAGCCGGATCCGACGGTGGTCTCGAGGCAGGTGACGACCTTGAGACCGGGCAGATCGGCGTGCAGCCGATCGAGGGCGCGGGCGATCCGGGTCAATCCGGCGCGTTCCGCCTTCGTGGGCGGTGCGTCGAGGTCATGGGGCGTCCCGGTCGGACGGGCGTCGCCGAGATGCGCGCCGGGATGGGCGACGAGGAACGGGATGTCGAGGGTCTCGCAGCGCTCCATCTCGATGCGCTGGACGTCGATGGAGCGCCGCCAGGCCGCGGGATCGGGCGAGGCGAGGTTGATGAGGTAGCTGTTGTGGCTCACGACGCGCCCGCGCGGGCGTTTCCGATGCCACCCGAGTTCGCGACGGCGCGTGTGCCAGGCGCGGACCGCGTCCTCGTCGAGCGGTCTGGAGGACCATTGGCGCTGGTTCTTCGTGAAGACCTGGACGCAGTCGAGTCTGAGCCGCGCGGCCTCATCGAGGGCGTTGACCATGCCTCCGGCGACGGACAGGTGTGAGCCGTACATGGGGGTGATTCGACCGGTCGTCTCGCGTCGTCCGGTCCGGCATCGCGGATGACGGCGTCGGTCCGTTCCTCGGTTCAGCCCTTGATGCGTTGGATGAGCGAGTCGCCCTTGACCTGGATGCCCCGGACCTTGCTGAGGAGGGCTTCGCGGTTCGGCGCGAATCGTTCGGCGGTCTTGAGGTCGACCCAGTCCTCCTCGACGAGTCGGGTGAGGCTGGCGGTGAAGTCGTGCATGCCTTCGGCGGCGGAGCCGTGGAGGATGGCGGGAATGTCCTCGTCGCCGCCCTCGCGGATGCGGTCCTGGACGATCGGCGTGTTGAGCAGGACTTCGGTCGCGGGCACGACGCCGATGCCGGGCCGACAGGACGGCAGCAGGCGTTGCGCGCACACGGCTTGGAGTCCGTTGGCGAGACTCGAACGGATGAACGTGTGTTCGTGGGACGGGAAGAACTCGAGGATGCGGGCGAAGCTCTGCATCGCGTCGGCGGTGTGGAGGGTGACGAACACGAGGTGTCCGGTCTCCGCGGCCTGGAGTCCGGCCATCATCGTTTCGCGATCGCGCATCTCGCCGATCATGATGACATCCGGATCCTGGCGCACCGCGGAACGCAGCGCGCCCTGGAAGGTCTTCACGTCGATGCCGACCTCGCGCTGCGAGATGAACGACATCTTCGGGCGCAGCAGGTACTCGATCGGGTCCTCGACCGTGATGATGTTCATGTGCTCGTGGGCGTTGATGTGGTCGACCATGGCCGCGAGCGTCGAACTCTTGCCGGACCCGGTCACGCCGCAGACGCAGATGAGCCCTTCGTGGGTGTCGTGCGCGAGCTTCTTGTAGATCGGCGGCAGATGGAGGTCGTCGAACCCGGGGATCTGCGGGTTCACGCGCCGGATCGCCGCGTGCAGCGAATGACCGGCGTGAAACACGCTGCAGCGATAGCGATGCTCGATGTCCTCGTGGTACGAGAAGTCGATGCCCCCCTGCTCGTTCAGATCGTTCACGAGGTGCGCGGGCACGATCGGGTTGAGCAGCTGGGCGGTGTCGTTGGCGTTGAGCGGCTCGGACTTGATCTGCTGGAGATGGCCGTTCACCCGCATGACGGGCGGCGAGCCGACCTTGATGTGCAGGTCGGAGGCCTTCACCTCCTGCATCTTTTGGAGCAACCGTTGAATGGTCAGGGCGCCCAGCATGCCGCTCTCCTTGTCACAGATGGTCAACGAACCGTGTCGCGTCGCCATAACAATAGCATTGAACAAGGATCCCACGCGAAGAAACATCCATCGATGACGGCCGTACAATACCGGTGATGGTGGACGAACGACCGGATTCGGACGCCGCGGGGGTCGGAACGGCGCGACTCGACCGGGCCTGGTGCGCCGCCTGCGGCTACGACCTGCGCGGTCGCGAGGCGCGAGGCGACTGTCCGGAGTGCGGCGCGCCCTACACCGCCGACACCATCGTGCGACGACTCATGCCCGGGCCGGTGGAGATCCTCTTCGTCACCCTCTGGCCCGTCGTGATCCTCATCCCGATCGCGATGAGTTTCGGCTGGACGATGCTCACGCAGATCATGACGTTCGTGACGGTGCTCAACCTCGTGCTCGCGGCATCCTGGCTCGCGGCGCGTCGGAAGGGCAACTTCAAGGCCGCGGCCGGGTGGCGGCGCGGCGCCCGGGCGATCGTCTACACCCTCGGCGGCCTGCTGCTGCTGCTCATCGCGCTCGTCGCCCTTCTGATGTGGTCCTGCGGACAGTTGTTCCCATGACGGACGCGACGACACCGCCGACGCGCCTCGACCGTCCGATGCCGGGCCCGGTCATGCTCGGCGTGCGCCTCCTCTGGCCGTTCCTTCTGCTCGGACTGCTGCTGATCCCGAACGAGTTCTTCGAGAGCCGCTTCGGCGTGCTCAACGTGCTGTTGTGCATCGTGCCGATCGCCGTCATCGCGATCATCAACGCCCTCGCGCAGTGGCGCCTGCTGAGTCGACCCGTTTGCGTCGGGCGCCGGCGGCGTCTCGCGTTCATGCTCACGGGACTCGCGGTGCTCGTGCCCCTGCTGTTCCTCGCGGGGTTCGTCGTCCTGATCATTCGCTACTGGTAGGGGTCGCACTCGAATGACCGACGCAGCATCACCGGCGCCGTCGACCCCGATATCGCCGCCGACCGACCCGCCGCCGGACGTGCGCTGCTGTCCGAAGTGCGGCTACGACCTGACGGGTCGCGACGCGTCCGGAACGTGTCCGGAGTGTGGGCGCGAGTACACGCCGGAGACGGTGCTCCTCATGCCGCTGCCGGGACCGTTCATGCTGTGCGTGCTGTATCTCTGGCCGTTCATCGGGTTCGCGATCGCGACGGTGTTTCCGTTCCGGTCGAACGATCCGTAC
>JAGQOI010000457.1 GCA_020427625.1 Phycisphaerales bacterium
CCGCGGCCGACCTCATCGAGTGGCGCGTCGACCCCATCGTCGGCGACCCCGCGGCCGTCGCCGTCATCGGCCGCCTCGTCGCCGAATCGCCGCGCCCCTGCATCGTGACCGCCCGCGCCGCCGCCGAGGGCGGCGACCTCGACGCCGATGAACCGACGCGCCTCGACACCCTCCTCGCCCTCGCCGGCCTCGATCCCGCGCCGCGCTACCTCGACATCGAACTCGCGACCTGGCGCGATCCGGCCGCGGCCGACCTCCGGCGCGCCATGGCGGCCGCGGCCGATCGGCCCGACGGTCCGTCGCTCATCCTCTCGACCCACGACTTCACCTCGCGCCCGGCCGACCTGCTCGGGCGGGTCGCCGCGATGGCCGCCGAGCCCGTCTGTCGGATCATGAAGATCGTCTGGGCCGCCCGGTCCCTCCGCGACAACCTCGAGGCGTTCGACCTGCTCGCCGACTCCGTCGGGCCGACCGTCGCCCTGTGCATGGGGCCATTCGGCCTGCCGAGCCGCGTCCTCGCGCCGAAGTTCGGCGGCCTGTTCACCTTCGGCGCGCCCACCGCCGACCGCGCCTCGGCGCCCGGCCAGCCGACCGTCGACGATCTCCGGCGACGCTACCGCTTCGACGCCGTCACGCGCTCGACGCGCGTCTACGGCGTCATCGGGTGGCCGATCGATCATTCGCGCAGTCCCGACGTCCACAATGTCGCGTTCGAGGCCGTCGGACACGACGGCGTCCTGCTGCCGCTGCCGATTCCGCCGGAGTACGAACACTTCAAGGCGACGGTCGGCGCGATGCTCGATCACGCGCGGCTCGACTTCCGCGGCGCCGCCGTCACCCTGCCGCACAAGGCCCATCTCGTGCGCTTCGTGCGCGAACGAGACGGACGCGTGAGCGACCTGGCCGCCCGCATCGATGCCGCGAACACGCTCGTCGTCGAGGACGACGGCACGCTTGCCTGCGACAACACCGACGCGCCGGCCGCCGCGGCCGTGCTCGGACGGGTCGCCGGGCGGCGCGTCGCCGTGCTCGGCGCCGGCGGCGTCGCGTCGGCGGTGGTGGGGGGGCTCGTATCCGCCGGCGCCGTCGTGACGGTGTTCAACCGCACGCGCGACCGGGCGGCGGCGCTTGCCGCCCGCTTCGACGGCGTCGAGATCGGCGCGGCGTTCGATGCCGCGTCGTTCGACATCATCGTGAACGCGACGTCGATCGGCATGACGGGCGGTCCGGCGCCGGACGACTCGCCGCTGGACGTGCTGTTCGGCGCTGCCGGCGCGCTGCGATCGGGCGTGACCGTGTTCGAAACGATCTACACGCCGCGGGAGACGCCGCTCGTTCGCGCCGCGGCGCAGGCCGGGGCGCGGACGATCACCGGCGAGACGATGTTCCTGCACCAGGCCGCGCTGCAGTCGCGGAGGTGGACGGGCGTCGATGCGCCGCTCGCGGCGATGGAAGCGGCGCTCATCGCGGTCGACGAATCCTCGTCATCGGCGTGAGGGTTCGAGGGGGGGAGCGGGAGGTCATTCGGCGATCTCATCCGACGATGAACCCAAGA
>JAGQOI010000458.1 GCA_020427625.1 Phycisphaerales bacterium
CGCGCCGGGCTGGGGCTGGACGCCGCGGCCGGGACGCTGGCGCTCCTCCGTCGCCCGGGCGTGCCGCGCCCGCGTCCGTGGATCCGCTGGGTCGCGGCGCTGGGCGCCGCGATCGTCGTGCATGCGTTTCTCGTGTGGTGGCTGCTGTCGGGCTGACGCCTTCCGGCGGGCTCGCGCGACTCCGTCGCGGCGAGCCGGCTCGTCAGTCGTCGAGCCCGTCATCGAATGCCACGATCCCCGCCTCGCCGAGGCGGTCGTCGTCGTCGGGGTCGTCGGGGTCGGGGACGGTTCGTGCGGCGTCGGGCGTGGCCGTTCCGGCGGTCGGCGGCGTCGGCGGGTGTCCGTTGAGCGCCGGATCGACGGGTCGCATGCGGACTTCGCCGTTGTCGCGTCGTTCGGCGACTCCGAGGGCGAACAGGGCTTCGAGCGCCGCCTGCTGTTCGGCCTCCTTCTTCGACGTCCCCCAGCAGGACCGGAAGCGGCGGGTGCCGATCTCGACGCAGACCTCGAAGCACTTCGCGTGATCCGGTCCCTGTTCGTCGAGCACGACGTACTGCGGCATCTGCGACAGGATCTGCTGCGCGCTCTGCTGGAGCACCGACTTGAAGTTGTACTGGTGACCGGATCGCGCGGCGAGGGTGATGCGGTGTTCGAGTCCGTCGAGGATGAACCGGCGCGCCTCGTCGATCCCGCCGTCGAGATAGATCGCGCCGATGAGCGACTCGAACACCGCCGCGAGCACCGAGCCCGGCAGCGTCGCGCGATTGCTCATCCCCTTGCCGAGGAAGAGCACCTCGTCGAGACCGAGTTCGGTCGCGAGGTCGGCGCAGGTGCGGCGGCTGACGGCGGAGGACTTGATCTTCGTCAGTTCGCCCTCGAGCAGATCCGTGAAGCGACGGTAGAGATGCTCGCACGTGATGAGGCCGAGCACCGCGTCGCCGAGGAACTCCAGACGCTCGTTGCTCACCACCCGCGTGTCGGCGATCGAGGCGTGCGTCAGCGCCGTGAGCAGAAGCGTGCGATCCTTGAACGTGTAGCCCAGAAGCTCTTCGGCACGCGAGAGGTTTTCAGGTTCCATGAACACCCGCCATGAACCGATCCGCGCGCGAGCGGCGGCGCGCCGGAACGGAGTGGACACGAGACGGTCGCCGGGCGGGGTATCAGCCGCCGTCGTCCCGTGGCCGGCGGCGGGGCGGGCGAGGGCGGCTGAGACGCGCGTCCGCGGGCTGTCGAGCCCGAGGGACCGTGCTGCATTCCATATCTATCGACGTTCCCGTGGGGTGTCCACGGCAAAACCGGGGATTCCGGGCCATTGCGCGGGATCGATCGCCCGCCGACGACCGATGCGACCGACGTGCGACCGGCGGCGACGCGCTTGACGCCGCCTCGCCCGGACGTACAATCCACGCTTCCCCTTCAATGGGCCGCCGGTGACGTCTTCCCGCTTCGGGTGGTCGGCGCCGCATGGGTTGCTCCGTCGCGGCGACGAGCAGTCCAGCCTCGGGGAAGAAGCCGCGGATGAGGTCGTCGGCCCCGCCGAATACCGAACCCGCGAATACGAGTGTTCGTGGTTCGGGTACACGGCGTGGCGTCGAGACCGAGCGAGTCTCCCGTCCGTTCTGGCCCGTGGTGTAATCGGTAACACACCTGGTTTTGGTCCAGGCATTCCAAGTTCGAGTCTTGGCGGGCCAACTTCCTGCGGTCGCCCGACCGCAGCGACGGCCTGAACGGCGGCGACGTGAGCAGTTCAACGAGGACACCATCCCGGCGATCCCTCGCGGCGGTCATTCTCGCGGCCGGCAAGGGCACGCGCATGGGCAGCGACCTGCCCAAGGTCTGTCACGAGGTCGCCGGACACGCGATCGTGTGGTGGGTCGTGCAGACCTGTCGCGAGGCGGGCGTCGACCGGATCGTGCTCGTCGTCGGTCACGGCGCGGATCGCGTTCGCGCGGTGTTCGCAGGTGACGATGCCGACATCGACTACGTGCTCCAGGATCGCCAGCTCGGAACCGGTCACGCGACGAACTGTGCCGCGCCGGCCCTCGCGGACTTCGACGGCGACGTCCTCGTGCTCGCGGGCGACGGGCCGCTGATTCGTCGGGCGACGATCGACGCGATGCTCGCGCGTCATCGCGCGGCCCGGGCGGCGGCGACGCTGGCGACGTCGGTGATCCCGGACCCGACCGGCTACGGCCGGATCGTGCGGGACGGGTCGAACCGGTTCGCGGCGATCGTCGAGCACCGCAACGCGACGCCCGCGCAGCGGGCGATCCACGAGATCTATCCCAGCTACGCCTGCTTCGACGCCCGTCGTCTGTTCGCGCATCTCGCGGCCCTCCCGCCGGACGCGGCGAGCGGCGAGTACTACGTGACGGACGTCCCGGCGATGATGCGGGCGTCGGGTGAGATCGTCGAGGTGGTGGACGCCGTCCCGCCGGAGGACGTGCTGTCGATCAACACGCCCGTCCAGCTCGCGGAGGTGGACGCGATTCTGCGGTCCCGACTGGAGACGCACGCATGAGCGCGGCCGATCGTGATCATCTCAAGATCTTCGCCGGGCGGGCCGGCCTGGAGATCGCCCAGAAGATGTGCGACCACCTCAACCTCCCGCTCGGGCAGGGTCACACCGAGCTGTTCCCCGACGGCGAACTGCTCGTGAAGGTGGACGAGGACGTGCGGGGCCGGGACTGCTTCGTCGTGCAGTCGACGTCGGACCCGGTGAACACGCACCTCATGGAACTGCTCATCTTCATCGACTGCCTTCGCCGCGCGTCGGCGAAGCGGATCACGGCGGTGATCCCCTACTTCGGCTACGCCCGCCAGGACCGCAAGGACGAGGGACGCGTGCCGATCACGGCGAAGCTCGTCGCGAACCTCATCACGGCGGCGGGCGCGGACCGGGTGATCTGCGTCGATCTTCACGCGGCCCAGATCCAGGGGTTCTTCGACATTCCCGTGGACCATCTCTCGGCCGCGCCGGTGCTCCGCGAGCATCTCGACGGGCAGCGGGCGGAGATGCAGAACCTCGTCGTCGTCTCGCCGGACGTCGGCAACGTGAAGGTCGCGAACATGTACGCGGGCATGTTCGACACCGAACTGGCGATCGTGGACAAGCGGCGCGAGTCGGGCATGAAGGTCGCCTCGCGCAACCTGATCGGCGAGGTCGAGGGGCGCACGGTGCTCATGGTCGACGACATGATCTCGACCGCCGGGACGATCTGCGAAGCCGCGCGACTCGTGAAGGAGCGCGGCGCGACCCGCATCATCGTCGCGGCGACGCACGCGGTGTTCGTGGGTCTCGCGTTCGAGCGGATCGCGGCGTCGCCGATCGACCGGGTCATCACGACGGACACCATTCCCGGCGGCGCGCGTCTCGCGCCGATCGCGGACAAGCTCGAGGTGCTCACGCTCGCCAAGCTGCTCGGCGAGGCGGTGCACCGCATTCATCACGACATCTCGGTCTCGGCCCTGTTCCGCGGCGGCGTGGGCACCAAGCGCTAGGGACCGGCGTTCCGTTCGAATCCACCGGGTGTCACCGAGCGGGTGCACCCCTTCTTCCTGAGGTACTTTGCGATGAGTCACGACACTCCCGTCCTCGAGGCGATCACCCGCGAGCGGACCGGCACCCGGTACGCCCAGCGCCTCCGCAACGAGGGCCGCCTGCCCGCCGTCGTCTACGGTCACCAGATCGACCCGATCTCCGTGCACGTCGACGCCAAGGAGACGCTCGGCCACCTCCGTCACGGCGCGCACGTCGTCACGCTCCGCGTCGACGGCGCCAAGGACGAGACCTGCCTGATCCGCGATCTCCAGTTCGGCTATCTCGGCGACAACGTGATCCACATCGACTTCTCCCGCGTGAACCTCACCGAGGTCGTCGAAGTGAACGTCCAGCTCGTGTTCACCGGCGAACCGGCCGGTGCGAAACTGCCGGGCGCGATCGTCAGCCACGACCAGGCCGACATCGAGGTCCGCTGCAAGGTGAACGCGATCCCGGACGAGATCAGGGTCGATCTCACCGCGCTCGTCGACCAGTTCACGGCGTCCCAGATCGAGCTCCCGGCCGGCCTCGAACTCGTCACCGATCCGGACACCGTCATCGCCCGCATCGACTTCGTGCACGAAGAGGCCGAAGGCGAGGAGACCGAGGTCGCCGGCGGCGCCGAGCCCGAGGTCATCGGACGCGACGAGGCCGAGGACAAGGGCGACGACGCGTGAAGCTGATCGTCGGTCTCGGCAATCCGGGTCCCGAGTACGATCGCACCCGTCACAACGTCGGGTTCGAGGTCGTCGATCGTCTCGCGCGCCGGTACGGGTCCGACACCGTTGCCCGCGCCCGGTTTCACGGCGCCCTCGTCGAGGGCACCGTCGGCACCGAACGCGTACTCCTGCTCAAGCCGCTCACGTTCATGAACCGCTCCGGCCAGGCCGTCGCCGAAGCCGCCCGGTTCTACCGGATCGAACTCGAGGACGTCCTCGTCATCGTCGACGACGTCGCCCTGCCGTGCGGACAGCTCCGCATGCGGGCCGGCGGCAGCGCCGGAGGACACAACGGACTCGCCGACATCGAGCAGAAGCTCGGCTCCGACCAGTACCCGCGACTCCGTCTCGGCATCGATCCCCCGGGACCGATCCCGCAGAAGTCGTACGTGCTCGGGAAGTTCTCGCCCGATCAGCAGGACCGGATCGCGCCCGCCCTCGACGCCGCCGCCGATGCCGCCGCCTGCTGGACCACCGACGGCATCACCGAAGCCATGAACCAGTTCAACCGCACCCTGACTGCCTGACGCATTCAACCAAGGACGCACCATCACATGTCTGCACTCCGAACCCATACCTACGAGGCCATGTTCCTCTTCCCGCAGTCGGCGTCCGCCGACCTGAAGAGCGCGGCCGACCACGTCCACTCCCTCCTCGATCGCGCCAAGGCCGAGGTCATCAGCTTCGCCAAGTGGGACGAACGACGACTCGCCTACGAGATCCAGGGCAACAAGCGCGGCGTCTACTTCCTGACGTACTTCCGGACCACGACGGACAACATCGCCGGACTCGAGCGCAACGCCAACCTCTCCGAGCAGATCCTCCGTTTCATGATCACCCGCGCCGATCATGTCCCGGCCGAGGAGATGCAGACGGCCGACGGACGCGAGCGTCTCGCCGACGAGATCAACCTGCGCGCCACCCAGGCCGACGAGTCCAGCCGACCCGAGACCGTCGAAGCCGGCGCCGAGGCCTGATCCGGCCCGTTCCGACGCCGACCGGTCGATCGATCCGATCGACGACGCTATCGTGTGCCGCTTGATTCACCCGGAGTTCCCGCATGGCCAACTACAACAAAGTCTTCCTCATGGGCAACCTGACCCGTGACATCGAGCTGCGCTACACGTCGAGCAACACCCCCGTCGCCAACATCGGTCTCGCCGTGAACCGGCGCTTCCAGGGCAAGGACGGCGAGGCCCGCGAGGAGACGACCTTCGTCGACTGCGAGGCCTGGGGACGCACCGCCGAAGTCATGAACCAGTACCTCGCCAAGGGACGACCCGTCTTCGTCGAAGGGCGACTCAAACTCGACCAGTGGCAGGACCAGAACGGCAACAACCGGTCCAAGCTCACCGTCGTCGTCGAGACGTTCCAGTTCATCGACTCCCGCGGCGAAGGCGGCGGTGGCGGCAACCGACAGCCGGCCGCGTCCCGCCAGGGCGGCGGCGGCGGCGGCGGCAGTGACCGCGGCGGCGGCGGCGGATCGCACGATCCGATTCCCGACGACGACATCCCGTTCTGATCCGGACCCGAACCCGTTCGAACGAATCGGCCGGACGATCCCGACCGATCCCCCATCCCGCTGAGGCGGCCGTCGCCGCTTCTAACTTCCCCGACAAGGACAGCGCACCCATGGCTCGCAACATCGAACTCCTCCTGCTCCACTCCGTCGACAATCTCGGCATCGTCGGCGACATCGTGAAGGTGAAGCCCGGCTACGCCCGGAACTACCTCTTCCCGCAGTCCCTCGCCGAAGTCCCGACCCCCGAGAAGATCGAGGTCCTCAAGGAAGCCCGCGCCAAGGCCCTCGCCGAGGTCAACGCCCTCCGGGCCGCCCGCGAGGAACTCCTCGGACGCATGCAGGAGATCAGCATCGATCTCAAGCGCTCCTGCAACGACCAGGGCGCGCTCTACGGCTCGGTCACCCAGCGCGACATCGCCGACGCCCTCCAGGCCGCCGGCTACGACGTCGGCGTCCGCTCCGTCCGCCTCAGCCAGTCCATCCGGCGCGTCGGCACCTACGAGGTCCCGATCCAGTTCGACAAGGACCTCCGCACCGAGATCTCCCTCAACGTCGAGCCCGACCGCTCCCTCGACGACGAGCGCGAGGAGATGGAGTTCGACAACGAAGGCGAACTCATCATCAAGCCGAAGAAGTCCAAGGCCGAGCGCGCCGCCGCGGCCGCCGCCGAAGCCGAGGCGAAGGCCAAGGCCGAAGCCGACGCCGAAGCGCCCGCCTGATCCCGCGTCAGAATCGTCACCCGTCAGTGCACCCACGGGCCGGCCTCGCGCCGGCCCGTGGTCGTTCACGACCCGTCCCGGGAATCTCGACCCGCCCGCGACGACCGCTTGACGGCGGCCGCGCCGCGGCCGCCCTTCCTCGTCGCCCTTCGCCCGGCGGGATTCCGGCGACGACTCGGCGCGGACCTCACCGACGCCGCGCCGCTCACGATCGGCTCGGGCTCGGCTTCGTGTGGATGCTGTTCCGATCGGACCGGCGGGCCTGGCACGACAGCGTCGCTCGAACGCTCGTCGTGTCTCGGCGCGCGACCGTGCGCGGCGCCGCCGGACCAGCGTCAACCGTTCAGGCGGCGTGACCGGCGATCGGCTCGCGGATGAAGTTCACTTCGAGGTACTGCGCGACGTAGTCGAGAATGCTCGTCGCCTCCGGCACGTCGGGATTGTTCGTCGGGCCCGACGGCTCGAACCGCATCCCGCGGAAACGGTCGACCGCGTCCTGGAGACCGAGACCGTACTGGAGCGCCAGGCTGAACGCGCGGCAGAAGCCCTGGATCAGGCCGCTCAGCGTCGAGCCCTCCTTGC
>JAGQOI010000459.1 GCA_020427625.1 Phycisphaerales bacterium
ACCCCATGCGGCGCGCCTCGCGACGACGCTGCCGAGCCTCGTCGCGCTCCTCGGCGCGATCACGGCGCTGCACGTGATGGGTCTCATCGACGATCGGCGCGGCCTGCCCGCGATCCCCAAGCTGCTCGTCCAGATCGGTGCCGCGAGCGTCCTCGTCGTCTGGTTCGACGTGCGTCTGCTCGAACTCCTCGGTCCCGTGCCGAGCGTGATCGTCACGATCATCTGGATCGTCGCGGTGACGAACGCGATCAACTTCCTCGACAACATGGACGGACTCGCCGCCGGCGTGAGCGCCATCGCCGCGACGCTGCTCATGGTCGCCTGTCTCGTGAACCACCAGTGGTTCATCGCCGCGACGCTCGCCCTGCTCATCGGCGGCCTGCTTGGCTTCCTCGTGTTCAACATCCCGCCCGCCCGCATCTTCATGGGCGACGGCGGCTCGCTCGTCGTCGGCTTCCTGCTCGCCGTGCTCACGGCGCGCACGACGTACCTGCACCCCGACCTCGGCGGCGGATGGTTCGGCGTCTTCATGCCCGTCATCATCCTCGCCATCCCCCTCTACGACCTCACCTCGGTGACGATCATCCGACTCTCGCAGGGCAAGAGCCCGCTCGTCGGCGATCAGCAGCATTTCTCGCACCGGCTCGTCCAGCGCGGCTTCTCGCGCCGCGGCGCCGTGTTCACCATCTGGGGCGCCACCGCCGTCACCGGCATCGGCGGCGTGTCCCTCGGTCGACTCGACGGCTGGCAGGCCGCCCTCGTCGGAACCCAGACCCTCCTCGTCCTCGCGTGGATCGCCATGATGGAACACGGGTCCCGACACGCGGCCCGGGAGCGATGAGCGCCATGCAGCCGACGCCGATGCGCCCGGAATCGCGCGCCGCCGCGATGCTCCAGTGGATCGGGGCGATCGGCATCGTCGGACTCGCCGTCGCCCGCTGCCTCATCGTGTTCGTCCCGCAGGTCGTCTTCGACGTCGATCCCGCCCGCGTCGTCGGGACCGTCGGCGGACTCGGACCCGCCGGCAGCATCCTGATCGACCTCGTCATGCTCCTCGCGGCCGCGCTGACCCTCGTCGGCGCCGCCCGCTCATCCCGCGGCCTCGACGCGCTGCTCATCCTCCTCGCCGTCGCGCCCATCCCCGTCTGGATCCTCGTCGGCGACGCCCATGATCTGCGCACGGGACTGACGTGGATCGCCGGCGCGATCAGCGCCGCCGCGCTCGCGCACGCCGCCCGCGACGGACGGCGTCGACTCGTCCTGCTCGCCCTTCTGCTCGCCGTCGCCGCGCCGCTCCTCGCCCGTGCCGCGCTCCAGGCGCCCGTGCCCCGGATCGGTCTCATCGGCAGCGAGTACGCCGACCTGCTCGCCGAGTACGACGCGAACCGCGATCGGTTCCTCGCCGAGCGCGCCTGGGCGCCCGACTCCCCGGCGGCGCGCATCTACGAACGTCGCGTCCTCGGCGCCAGCGTCCGCGGATGGTTCACGACGACGAACATCCTCGCCTCGCTCATGGCCTTCACGACCGTCACCATGCTCGGTCTCGTGATCGCCGCGACCCGGCGTCGGCTCGCGGGCGGCGTCGTCGGCCTGCTCGCGCTGCTCGGCGCGCTCGCGGGCGTGACCGTCTGGCTGTCCGGCTCGAAGGGCGCCATCCTCGCGACCCTCGTCGGACTCGGGGTGCTGGGCGCGATGCAACTCGCGCGACGACACGCCGCGCGGTGGGGCGGCGCCCTGCTGCTCGGCGTCGTCGCGCTGGCGCTGCTCGGCGTCGTCGTGCGCGGCGCGATGCTGCCCGAGGGATTCCTCGGCGACCGCAGCCTGTTGTTCCGCTGGCACTACATGGTCGGCGCCGCGGAGATCATCGCGGACCATCCGCTCACCGGCGTCGGCGCCGACGGATTCCAGGGTGCGTATACGCT
Organism: Phycisphaerales bacterium; assembly: GCA_020427625.1. Taxonomy (GTDB): domain Bacteria; phylum Planctomycetota; class Phycisphaerae; order Phycisphaerales; family SM1A02; genus JAGQOI01. The sequence continues at coordinate 1,923 of JAGQOI010000459.1, forward strand.
CGTCCGCCCGGCCCGAAGTCCCGAGGAGGTGGCGAGCGCGCACTCGTTCGTGCTCGACTGGCTCGCCGCGTTCGGCGTCTGGGGCGCCGCGGGCATCGCGCTCGCCGGCATCCTCCTGTGGCGGGCGGGCCGGCCGCCCGAAGACGACGACGCGCCGCTCGACGCGCGATCGGTCGTCGGCCCGGCGATTCTTCTCGGCGCAGTGGCGGTGGGCGGGCCGGTGTGGATCGAACAGTCGACGATTCCCTTCGACGCGATCGTCATGCGCGCGCTCGGGGTCGTCGGCTACGCGGCCGTCGCGGCAATCCTCGTCTCGGTCTTCCGGCGCCTCGGCCCGCGCGAGGTGCTGCTCGTCACCGCCGCCGGATTGGCCGCGCTCGTCGTGCATGGGCAGATCGAGATGACCTGGACGCAACCCGGTGCCGCGGCATGGTGCTGGTGCGTCCTCGGCGTCCTCGGCGGCGCGCGGAGCCGCGGCCGGTGGCGCGTCGGGGCGGGTGCCGCCGTCGTCGGGATCGGCGCGGCCGTGATCGTCGCCGCCGTCGCCTCCGTCGGCGCCGTACGCGCGGAGATCCTCATGCGACAGGCCGCGAACCAACTCACGCCGCTCGCCGAACTCGGATCCGTGCTGCGCGATCCCGACTTCGATCCACGCGATCGCGTGGCCCGGTGCGCAGCACTCGGCCTGCCCGATCCCGCCGTCGACCCGACCGCCTTCCGGACCATGCTCGGCGACCTCGAAGCATCCCGGCGCCTTGCCGCCGCGGCTCGCCTCGATGATGCCGCGTCCGCCTGGCCGGTGGATCCGATTCCCGCCGTCGAGTCCGCCCGCCAGCGCCTGGCCGCCGCGGAACGGTCCGGCGGCCGTTCGCGCGAGGGCGCGGTGCGGGCGGTGCGTGATGACACGTCCGGACGGTTTGCCGACGATCCCGCCATGCTCGCCGTGCGTCTCGCCGCGGCCGAACGGGTCGCGGCGCTGACCGGCGATCCGTCGGATCTCGCCGCGGCCGTCGATCTCGCCCGGGCGCTCGCGGGGCTCGATCCGCAGGGGATTGCCGCCTGGCGCCGGCTCGGGGATCGGCTCTGGGATGCCGCGCGACACGACGAGGCGAGGGCGGCGTATCGGCGTGCGGTCGCCGCGGATGCCGCATTCTCGCTCGACCCGCTCAAGCAGTTGACGCCGCCGGAGCGGGCCCGGATCGACGAGCGTCTGGCCGGGGCGGCGGGCCCGTGAACGAAAACACCGCAGTCGCATGGGGCGACTGCGGTGCGGATGTGGTCGCTCGCCGGGTTGGGAGGGTCGGGTCACGCGGCGAAGCGGGGATGGGGTCGGGTCTCGAGCGCTTTCGCTCGTCCCGGAGAGATCATGTCCCCGCGACATGAAGTGGACATGAGACGAGCATGAAACCGGCGATCATCTTCGTCGATTTCCGAACTCGGCCCACGAACTCGGCCCGCGAACCCGGTCGGCCGGACCCCCGTCGGGATCGACTCTCGCGCCGGCCATTCGTTCCCGCAAGGAGGATCCGCATGTCCGACATCGCCTACACGGTCACCTGCACGTTCACGGAGGGCGCCGTCGCCGACGAATGGGTCGTCTGGCTGCGCGATGAGCACCTGGCGGATGTGTTCGCGGGCGGCGCGACCGAGGCGGAGATCGTCCGGTGCGACGACGTCCCCGACGGCGCGGCCGCGCGGCTGGAGGTGCGCTATCGCTTCCCCTCGCGGTCTGCGTTCGAGGCGTACGTCCGCGACCATGCGCCGCGGACGCGGGCGGCGGGTCTCGCGCGGTTCCCGCTCGAGCGGGGGTTGTCGTACGGTCGCTCGGTCGGCGTGGTGATCGTGTCGTCGCGGGCGGGCTGACGTCGTCAGGTCGCGGCGCCCTGGCTGGACAGGACGAGCGACGCGATGCCGTTGCCGATGAAGTACGACGCGACGGCGATGAGCAGCAGGCCCATGACCTGTTTCACGAGGTCGCTGCCCGCGCCGGTGCGGGGCATCCGGTCGAGCCACTTCGGGTTCGCGGTGAGCAGCACGTACGGGAACGCCATGCCCGCGCCCATGACGCCGAACACCGCGAGCGCCATCGTCGCGGACTGGGTCGCGACCCACACGAGCGTCGCGCCGAGCAGCGGTCCGGTGCACGGCGTCGAGAGCACGGCCGTGAACACGCCCATGAAGAAGCTGCCCTTCATGGAGTCGCTCTGCGGGTTGAACATGTACAGGAACTGCGGCAGTCGAACCGCGAACAGGCCGAGCATGCCGAAGCCCATCGCGCCGACGAGGAGTCCGAGCGGGAGGTTCGTCCACCAGTACTGGTACCACTCGCCCCAGCTCTGCTGCGCGCCGGTCGCGATGCCCGCGATGACGACGCCGACGGCGAGGAACGCCGCGACGATGCCGGCGGAGAACACCAGGCCGAGCGCGAAGCAGCGGCCGGGTTCCTTCGCATGCTGCTGGAGCGAGAGGATCTTGATGGGGATGACGGGCAGCACGCAGGGCGTGAAGTTCATGAGGAGTCCGGCGATGAACGCGAGCCCGAGGATGATCCACGTCGCGTCGGACGACTGCGAGAACGTCCAGCCGAGCACGCTGTACCGCACGACGTTGGCGTCGTCGGCGACGTCGGTGCTCGAATCGCGCAGGGCGTCGATGACCTGCTGCGCCTGCACGTCGATCGGGCCGCGGATCACGATCGGCTTCGCCTTGCCCGGGTGGTACACGGCGATGAGCGGGATCGCCTCGCCCGGCGCGATCTCCTGCTGCTTGCGCTTGCCCTCGGGGTTCTCGGCCGTGAAGTCCACCTTCAGCGCGACGACGTCCGGGCGCAGCAGTTCGGCCTTCGCCTCGTCGCGGGCCATGATGATCCGCTCGTTCACGATGCAGTTCGCGCACCAGTCGGCGGTGAACTTGATGAAGATCGTCTTGTCGGTGTCCGCCCGCAACCGGTCGAACTCGGCCTCCGAGTAGTACGTCCACGGGAACGAATGGTCCGTCTCCGCCCGCAGGAAGACGATCGACACGTACGACAATGCGAGGCCGACGATGAGCACCGCGACGCGAACGCCCGTGCGCTTCGTGATCATGAACGTCCGGATCACCATCCAGCCCATCGCGAGCAGACCGAGGGCGATCGCGACGTACCACTTCAGATCACGCCACGGAAACGGCTTCGACGACCCGCCGGCGCTCACGCCCGACGCCGCCAGCGTGTTCTCGAACAGGCGGGTGAGCCGCGGCTCGAGCTTCGGCACGTCCGTCGCCGCCGCCGTCGTCACCGTGACCATGCCCTCGATCGTCGCCTCGGTCGGCATGTCGCAGACCTCGGTGAGTTCGTTGCAGGCCTGGTAGTGAATGGTCGCCGAGACGGGATACTCGCCCGGCGCCGCGTCGGCCGGGACCTCGACCGGAATCACCGCCATGGTCGTGTTCACGTAGCCGAACCCCGACACCGCGAACTCGCCCTCGCCGATCGTGTACGGCGTCGCCTCCGGCCACATCGGCGCGTCGCTCGTCCACCCGCGAGGCAGCTTCACGACGATGCGAGTCGCGATGAATCCCTCCGTCTCCCGACCCGAACCCGCGCCCGCCTGGACATGCCAGTGCGGCGCGATGTTCAGCACGACGCCGAGGTTTGCCGCGCGCCCGGGCACGACCTGCCCCTCGTACCACGCCAGCTCCGGCGTCAGGATCGGACCCGTGTCGGCCGCGATGTCCAGCGGCCCGGCGACCGTGTCGAACTTCGTCGCGATCGACTCCGACAGCGCCGCCGGTTCGCCGCCACCCGCGGCGACGACCAGCGTCGTCTGCACCGTCGCCTCCGTCGGCGCGACGCAGGATTCGTGGTCGCACGCCTGGTAGCCGACGGCGATGCGGATCGGGTACTCGCCCGGCGCGGCATCGCTCGGGACGCGAATCGGCACGACGATGAGCGGACGCCCCTCGTATCCCGCCAGCGATTCGGCGAACGCGCCCTCGCCCATGACGAACTCCGTCGCCTTCGGCCAGAGCACCGTCCCCGACGACCAGCCCGCCGGCAGCGTCGGCGCAATGGTCGTCGCGATGTAGCCGGTGGTCTCGTCCCCGGACCCGGCGCCCGCCTGCACGTGCCAGCCGCCGATGATGTCCAGCATGACGCCGAGCATCACGGTCTCGCCAGGCGCGGCGGCGGTGGTCCGCCAATGCGCGGTCGC
>JAGQOI010000460.1 GCA_020427625.1 Phycisphaerales bacterium
CTTCGCCGGATCCGGCGCCACCGGCGTCGATCCGTCGAGTTGGGAACGCACCGTCTCGGCGAACTGACGGCGACCACCCCGCCACGCAAACGCACGATCACGACGCGACCGAACATTCGGCGGCGGCGTTCGACGGACCTGATGCCGGGTCGGACGGACCCTCGGACTCACGCGGCCTGCCGGTCGTCGGTCGTCCGGTGCTTCTCGACGAGTGCGTCGTACCCGGAGAGGTCCATCTCGAGGAACAGTCTCGCGAGGTCCGGGCAGAACTGCGTGCCCATGCCGTTGCGGACCTCGGCGAGGACCTGGTCGCGACTGAGACGCGAACGGTACGAGCGGTCCGAGCTCATCGCGTCGAAGGCGTCGGCGACGGCGAGGTAGCGTGCGAGAAGCGGAATCTCCTCACCGACGAGCCCGGCCGGGTAGCCGCGCCCGTCCCAGCGCTCGTGATGATGGAGCACGCCGGGCAGGACGTCCTGGAGGGCCTTGATGTCCTTGAGGATGTCGTACCCGACGGTGGGATGGGTCTTGATGATCGCGAACTCCGCCTCCGTGAGGCGTCCGGGCTTGCAGAGGACGGCCTCGGGGACGCCGATCTTGCCGATGTCGTGGACGAGTCCGGCGAGGTTGACGCGCTCGGCTTCGTCGGCGCTGCACCCGGCGAGGCGGGCGAGTTCCGACGCGACGTAGCCGACGCGTTCGGAGTGACCGCCGGTGTAGGGGTCCTTCGCGTCGATGGTGCGGGTGAGCGCGAGCATCGTGCCGCGGAAGAGCGCGATCTGCTGGTGATAGCGGCGCACGTTCTGGTGGAACACGCGGAGGTAGTCGACGCCGGTGCCGAGGAGCTGGAGTTCGATGGAGCAGATGTCGGCATCCGCGCCGGGCTTGCCGCCGGCGAAGAAGGCGCCGATGACGCGTCCGTCGTCCGCGAGCACCCGGGCCGCGACCGGACTGCCGGCCTTCGTCGCCAGCGCATCGCGACCGGGCTGGAGGACGCCGTCGCCGGCGGGGGCCAGAGCGGTCGTCGCCCGGACGCACGCGGCCCGCAGCGCGCCGTGGGACGGAGCGGGTCGCCCGGCGACGACGAAGTCGAGGTCGGCGGAGGCGTCGCCCCACTCGGTGAGGTCGCGGACGGTCGCGGCGACCCAGTCGAACGGCGTGAGGCCGAGCATGAGGTCGCAGATGCCCGACACGAACTCCACCGGGCTGTTCAGGCAGTTCATCATCTGCCCGACGCGATAGTGGAAGTGCACGTGCTCGAACATGTTCGAGAGCTGGGTGCTGAGATCGACGATGGCCCGCTGGTCGGTGCAGACGCGGTCGTCGATGAGACGCAACGCCGCGACGCCACGCTCGATGTCGGAGACGTCGCCCTCGGACTGGAGCAGCCGGAGGATGACGTCGGGATCGGCTTCGCCCGCGCGGCACCACTCGGCGAATTCCCCGGACGTCGCCGCCTCGGACGTCAGGGCGAGCACGACGACGCGCGCCTCGCCCACGCCGACGAACGCGGCACAGGCGCCGTGGACGACGACCCGAACGCCGTCGTCCGGCGCGTCGCCGAGCGCCTGCTGGAGACGGTCGAGCACGGCGGGCGCCCACTGCCAGGTCGCGACGGCGGCGTCGGTGTCGGGCGAGGGCATCGGCGCGAGCGTGCCCCCCCGCGGCCATCGCCAGACGAGCCAGCGGATCACGCGGGCGACATCCTGGATGATCTCGTTCGTCATGCGGCGTCGGACTTCCGGGGCTTGCCCGTCGCGAGCAGCGACTCGATGGTCGCCATGAGCTGACGGGGACTGAACGGCTTGTCGACGACTTCGCTGATGTTCGTCTTCGCGAGGACGGCGTCGTCGAGGTGATGGGCGCGGGCGGTGACGAGCACGATCGGGATGGATCGCGTGATCTTCTGGTCGAACAGGCGCGTCGCGAGCTCGATCCCGCCGCCGCCGGGCATCTGGTAGTCGGTCACGATGAGGTCGGGCTGCTCCGCGCAGGCGATGGCGTAGGCATCCTCGCCGTTCGACGCGCTGAGCACGGTGTGCCCGGCCTGTTCGAGGTTGAGCCGAAGCACGCACACGACGTGCGGCTCATCGTCCACCAGCAGGATGCGGTGCGGAGTCACTGAACGCATGGGGTCGTCGTCCTCGCTGCGGCGTCTGGCGAAGCGGCCGCTCGGACGAACATCGGCCGGATCATGCCGCCGATTGAGCACGTCCTCGCACCGCGCCCACAACCGGCGCACGGTCCGAGAACCATCGGCCCGGCGCCCCCGTCAGCGGGCCGCCGGAGCCGCGTCGGGCGCCCAGTCGTGGAACGTCGGATTCGCGAAGGCGAGCCGCCGGGACATGACCTCCAGCGCCGGCGGGTGACAGTCGACGAGGGTCGCGTGGCGCCCGATCCGCACCGCCGCCTCACCGGTCGTCCCGCTGCCCGCGAAGAAGTCGAGCACGCGGTCGCCGGGCGCGCTGTGCACGCGGATGATGCGATCGAGGATCGCCAGCGGCTTCTGGGTCGGATAGCCGGTCCGCTCGCGCCCCGTCGGACTCACGATCGTGTGCCACCAGGTATCGGTGGGCGTCTTGCCTCGCGCGGCCTTCTCGGGCGTGACGAGTCGCGGCGCGAGGTAGGGCACGCGATCGATGTCGTCGTACCGGTAGGTGTAGGCCTTCGGATCGCGGGCGTACCAGAGGATGTTGTCGTGCTTGGGCGACCAGCGCGAGCGGGACCGCGCGCCGTAGTCGTACGCCCAGATGATCTCGTTCATGAACGACGTGCGACCGAAGATCGTGTCCGCCAGCACGCGCACGTAGTGCACCTCGCGATAGTCGAGGTGGATGAAGATGCTGCCCGTGGGCGTGAGCACCCGCCGCGCCTCGTGCAGGCGCGGCTCGAGGAACGCCGGGAGATCGTCGAACACGTCCGGAAACGTCTGGGCCCCGAGCATCTCCGTGCGGTACCGGAAGCCGTGGAATCCCGTCCGATCCCCGTCGTCGTCGCGGGCCGTCCGCATTCGTCGACGGATCCGGCGCCGGCGGGTGTTGAACGGCGGATCGATGTAGATCAGGTCGAACGACGACGACTCGAACCCGCGCAGGAGATCGAGGTTGTCGCCGAACCAGATGTCGAGCGTCGGCACGGACATGCCGTCAGTGTACGGGCTCCGCCGACGGTTCGGGCTCGTCGGCGCGAAGGGCGGCGATGAACTCGCGCGGGCGCGCGTCGTACAGCGTCCGCCCGAGCCGCAGCGCCAGCCGCCGATCCGCCGTGCGACGACGATCGATCGCATCGACGAGCACGACGAACGCGCGATCGTCCAGCGCCGGCATCGACCCGTCCGTCACCGCCCGGCGCAGCGTCGTGAGATCATGCTCGTGCCCGAGCGTCCAGCCGAGGCGACCGGACTCGTCGTGCACGCGCGCGACCGCCCGCGGCGCGAGCGGCCGGAACAGCGCGACCTGGTACCAGAGCGACTTCACGTCCTTGCGCCAATCGTGAAAGTCCTCGGCATCGGGATCCTGCATCGCCAGGCCCAGCACGCGTCGACCATCGCGGTACGAACGACGCAGCCCGTCGTAGGCCGCGTCGATGTCCCGCGTCGACACCGTCCACCCGCGCGCCCGCCGATGCACCGCCTCGAGGATCTCCCGCGCCTCGCCGATCCGGCGCTTGAGGCGCTTCGGCGCGCTCGCGTCGTCATGGCGGGCGACGAACACCGCGCGCAGGGTCGCGACGTCCGTCGTCGCGACCGGGCCGGGATCGTGCTCGACGAGATCGTCGAGACACTGGATGCGCGCCGTCGCATCGCGAGCGGGCGCGAGCAGCCGCGCGGCATCGCGGACGGCGGCGTTCTCGCGTCGGACGCGCGGGAACACGGCCCGGACGAGGTGCAGCAAGGCCCGGACGCGCTTGAGGCGACGACGCACGTCGTGAATCGCGACGTCCGGCTGCGTGCGCCAGGTGTCGAGTTCGGCGATGCCGGCTTCGAGTTCGGCCCGCGCGAGACGCCGCACGCCGCGACGGAGGGACTCGTCGGGATGGAATTCGAACGTCACGCCATGATGATAGCGCGTCGGGTGGGGCGTTCGATGGACTGCGGCGCGACGCCGGCCGCGTGAACGGCGGCGGGCGCGAACGTGCCGTCGCCTCGATTGATGAGGATGTGGACCCCTTCGACGCCGTGGTACTGGATGCCGCTCGTCGTGTCACGGTTGGCGATCGCGAGATCCATGTCGCCGTCCTGATCGAGGTCGCCGATCGCAATGAGCGTGAGTCGGTGGGTGCCGTTGGACGTGGGGTGATCTCCTCGTGCTGGGGACTTCTCTCCCTTTCCGTTGGAGAAGGCGGGGTCGAAACGATGCACCGATTGCACGACGGCGAGGGATGGCGGCGGCCGCCGCGTCGTACCATGGGCGTGATGCCGCTCGTCCGCGCGATCTTCGTGTTCGGACTGCTCGCGCTCGCCGGCGCGATCGCCGTCGGCACTGTTCGCCCAACCCCGGATGCCGCAGCGACTTCGGCGCGATTCCGCGATGATCCCGTGCGCGGGATGACGGTGTCGTGCCCGCGCTCGGGCCGGATCTGGGCAACGGACGCGACGGTCGAGTCGATGCGGACGCTGCGGGACCTCGGCGTGACCTGGGTCGCCATCCATCCGTACGGATCGATTTCGACGGATGGGACGGTGGGTCTGCCGCGGGACCTGGGGTCGGGGGACGACGCCTGGCTCACCCGCCCGATCGCCGAGGCGCATGCGCTGGGACTGCGGATCATGGTCAAGCCGCACCTCGCGTACTGGCACAGCCGCCGGTTCGGCTGGCGCGGCGACATCGAGTTCGCGAACGACGAGGCATGGGACCGGTTCTTCACGACATACGAGACGTGGATCACGACGCTCGCGACCGTGTGCCGCGACGCCGACCTGTTCGTGGTCGGGACGGAACTCGAACGCACGGTGCAGCACGAGTCCGCGTGGCGGACGATCATCGCGTCGGTGCGCGCCCGCACGGGCGCGCCGCTCACGTGGGCGGCGAACTGGGACGGATACACGCGCGTGCCGTTCTGGGATGCGCTGGACGCCGTCGGCGTGCAGGCGTACTTCCCGCTGGTGACGCACGAGGACGTGCCGCGCGCGGACGAGCTCGCGGCCTCGTGGGCGCGCATCATCGCGACGCTCGACGCGTTCGGAGCGGCCGCGGACCGCCCGGTCCTGCTCACCGAGTTCGGCTAC
>JAGQOI010000461.1 GCA_020427625.1 Phycisphaerales bacterium
CGATCCGTCCGCCGGGTCGTACTTGATGACGAGCATGTTGCCGGCGCTGCGCCCGACGACGATGAGCGTCCCGTCCGGCGCCATGGTCAGCGCGCTGCCGAGATCCTGCGTGCCGCCGGGATTGTCGTAGATGTCGATCCAGCGCTGCGTCCCGTCCGGCGCGTAACTCACGGTCACGACGTTCCACGTGCCGAGGTTGGTGAACCCGGATGAACCGGTGACGTAGACGTTGCCGGCCGCGTCGGTCACGACGGCCGACGCCTCGTCCTTGCGCCCGTCCGGCGATGCGTAGCGGGTGATCCAGTCGGGATCGATCCGGGCGCCCGCGTTCGGGACCATGCCGCCGGTCGCGAGGACCGCCGTGAGGATGAGCATTCGGGAGAGACTGGGCATCGGGAGGCTCCTGGGGGGTCGGGAGATGGTCATTCCTTCCATCCGGAGTGCCGACCCGGGCCCGAAGATACACGCGAGCACACCAGCCCGCGCACGAAAGAACCCCCGCCCCGTGAACGGAAGCGGAGGTTGGTCGGGGTGTGGTAGGATTCGGGCGGCCGCGGGGCTCAGAGCGTGCGGCGGATGCCCGCCCGGGCCAGGGAACGCAGCGCTTCGGCGTCCCGGCGGCCGACGTTGACGAACTCGATGCCGATCTCGCGCTGGAACTGCTCGAGCGTGCGGGTCCACACGACGCGACAGCGGACGTTCGCCGCCCGGTCCATCGTGAACAACTCGACATCCTTGAGGAACTTCGGAACGGCGTTCGCGACGATCCGCATGCCGGTCTCCGAGAGATCGCGGACGTCGCCGAGACCGCACCGGATCGTCGCGGTGTTCACGCGATTCGCGTGTCGTCGCTCATCGACCGCGGCATCGTTCTCGGACACGAGAAGGGAATCGTCGGACAGGGTCTGCGTGTTGTGCTCGTGGTTCATGCCCCAACCATGTGCCGGGATCGACCGCCGGGCGCGATGTGCCGCCGCGATCGGGCTTCCGCGCGCCGTCGTGCGCCGATCACGTGAACGTGGGCGACTCTGTCGCGCCGAGCACGCGCGCCGGTAACGCCGGCCCGCCTTGCGTCGCGCGGCCGTGTGCCGCGCGGACCCGTCGCGCCCACGCCCATCCTCTCGGACGTGCTCAGTGCGGTCGCGTCGCGACGACCATCTGGATCACGCCGGCCCAGCGCAGCAGCGGCAGGTCGGCGGCCAGGCGGCTGACCGTCGGGCCGAGTCCGAGAAGCCTCGCGGGAATCATCGCGTGCGTGCCGACCCGCCGCACGGCGCAGCCGCGTTCGCGCAGTCGGGCGGCGACGCGTCGGATCGAGACGAACGCGTGCGGTCCCTCGGGCATCTTCAGGCGGGCCTTCTCGAGGATCCACAGCGGGAGGGTCCAGAGGGGATTCGGCGTCGTGAGCACGATCGTCCCGCCCGGGCGGCAGGCGTCGACGCAGGCATCGACGACGGCGCTCCAGTCGGGCACGTGTTCCAGGACGTCGGCGGACACGACGGCATCGAACGGTCCGCGGGCGGCGGCGTCGGTCGCGTCGAGGACGTCGAACACGAGTTCAGGATGCGGCGCCTGGCGGGCCCGGGCCCGGTCGATCATGCCGGGGCTGATGTCGATGCCGAGTCCGCGGGTCGGCGCGAGGGCGGCCAGCAACTGGCCGGTCCCGCACCCGACTTCGAGCACGTGCCCGCGGGCGTCGTCGGGGACGGCCTCCTGGAGCAGGCGCTTGAGCGTCCCGTAATAGACGTCGTTCCGGGCCTTGGCCGCGTCGTAGCCGGACGCGAGGTCGTCCCAGTGGGCGCGGGTGGCATCGGTGTCGAGCGGTGCGGCCATCGTGGCACAGGGTACACAAGGATGCGTCGGGCTTGCTCGACCAATCCCCGACCGGTAGTGTGCCGATGAACCGGTTCCGGCAATGCCGCCGGCGGACCGATTGTTCCCGGACGTTCCCATGACCTCGACCGTTGATCAGCCCCCGGCGACTGACCCGCCCGGCCTGCGCGAGCAGGATCGCGCCCGGCGTCTCGCGCGCCAGGAGGCGTCGATCGACGACATGGCCCGCTGGCAGCGTCGGCATCGCGGGCACTACGCCGAGCTCGCCCGCCTGTTCCGGCTGCACGTGCCGGCGCGGGCGCGGGTGCTGGAGGTCGGCTGCGGACTCGGCGATCTGCTCGCCGCGATGGACCCCGAGACCGGCGTCGGCGTCGACCTGAGTCCGCGGCTCATCGAGGTCGCACGAGCGCGTCATCCGCATCTGCGTTTCGAGGCGCAGGATCCCGAGTCCTTCGATCTCGGCGAGACGTTCGACTTCATCATCCTCGGGAATGCGCTGGCGGATCTGAACGACATCCAGTCGTGTCTCGCGTGCGTTCGGCGGCACTGTCATCCGGACACGCGCCTGGTCATGAGTTCGCACAACGCGTTGTGGGGACCGATCCTGCGGACGGCGTCGGCGCTCGGCCTGCGTCGTCGCACGGGCGAGCAGAACTGGCTCGCGCTGGACGACTTCGACAACCTGCTGCGTCTGACGGAGTTCGACATCATCCGGCGGGCGTCCGAGACGCTGCTGCCGCTGCGGATTCCGGTGGTGGCGACGGTGCTCAACCGGTTCGTCGCGAAGTTCTGGCCGTGCAAGCATCTGTGCCTGACGCAGATGGTCATCGCCCGTCCCGACGTGCCGCCGCCGGGCGCGTCGGAGCTGTCGTGCACGATCCTGATCCCGACGAAGGACGAGCGAGGCAATATCGCGCCGGCGTTGGCGCGGGTACCGATGATGGGATCGCACACGGAGATCATCTTCGTCGACGGCAACAGCGCCGACGGCACGGAGGAGGAGATCCGTCGTCAGATGGCGTTGCATCCGCATCTCGACATCAGGTTCCTCGCGCAGGGCGACGGCATCGGCAAGGGCGACGCGGTGCGCAAGGGGTTTGCCGCGGCGACGGGCGACGTGCTGATGATCCTGGACGCGGATCTCACGGTGCCGCCCGAGGACCTGCCGCGGTTCTTCGAGGCGATCGTCGCCGGTCGCGGCGAGTTCATCAACGGCACGCGCCTGGTGTATCCGATGGAGAAGCAGGCGATGCGGTTCCTGAACAAGTGCGGGAACAAGTTCTTCAGCATGGTGTTCACGTGGCTCATCGGCCAGCGTTTCCGCGACACGTTGTGCGGCACGAAGGTGTTGCGGAAGACGCATTACGACGTGATCGCGTCGAACCGGCACTACTTCGGCGACTTCGATCCGTTCGGCGACTTCGATCTGCTGTTCGGAGCCGCGAAGGCGAACCTGAAGATCATCGAGATTCCCGTGCGGTACCGCGCCCGGACCTACGGCGACACGAGCATCTCGCGGTTCCGGCACGGGTTCCTCCTGCTCCGGATGAGCGCCCTCGCGTTCCGCAAGCTCAAACTGCGGTAGGACGGGTTGACCACGGAGACACGGAGGGCACGGAGAGGATGCATTTGGTTCGGAGTCGCGCGCTGACGTCGTCCGAATGATCGCAGCGTCCCGCGCGCCGTTCCGAACCCAATTCGTATTTCCCTTCGTGTCTCGGTGTCTCCGTGGTGAGCGGCTTTCCGGGCGGCGGGTTCACCACGGAGACACGGAGGGCACGGAGAGGATGCATTTGGTTCGGAGTCGCGCGCTGACGCCGTCCGAATGATCGCACGCGTCCCGCGCGCCGTTCCGAACCCAGTTCGTATTCCGCTCCGTGCTCTCCGCGCCTCCGTGGTGAATGTCCTACCCGAGCCGTCGGAGGAGCAGGTCGCTGACGGTCTCGCCGTGCAGGGTCAGCCAGGCGAAGATGATGAGCAGGGGGACGACCAGCGCCCAGGCGCCGACGAGGACGATGATCGCGAGTGCGCGTCGCCCGTCGTCCGCCCGTGGCGTCAGTCGGAGCACCTTCACCGATCGCCGGGTCGCGACCGCCACCGCGCCGCCGAGACACAGCAGCACGATCCCCTGGAGCAGCGTCCCGCCGTTCCGCTGGAGCCACCGCGGACCGAAGATCGTGCCGTACGCGAGCGCGCTGAACGCCGTCATGAGCACCATCGACCCGACGACGGTGATGACGAGCCGGTCCCCCAGCGATCGCTTGCGCGGCGTGCCCATTCGGACATCCTACTCCGATTTGGGACAGTTCCCGGGACTGTCCCGGGA